>CAMBDK010000067.1 GCA_945865315.1 Chitinophaga pinensis
CAGTTTTATGATGGGAATGTTTCCATACAAATTCTGATGCTTTATGAGGAAATTTTCTGAATTGCGGTGTTTGAAGAACCTGAAGAACAGTAGTACCTATCCCCAGTGGGGAATCTTTAAACCATTTATATAATTGTTCGGCAAAACTAAGTTCATTTACTTTCCCGTCATTCAAAATACTATCAATGATGCACAATGCCTGGTCAGTATCATCCGTCCAATCACCTATAATCCACCTCTTTCTATGCTTGTCTTGAATAATTTCGTTAAATTCTTTTAATCCAAATGGGTAGTGTTCTTGTATTTGACCTTTATCCATAAATTCGGTTCCAAGTCCAAGGGCATCCCCTATTGCCTGTCCGTATATAGTTCCTCTAATTTTATCTATCTGCTTTTCTGTCAATTTGGTAATAATTTACAGTTCTGTATTTTGTATAATAGGCGCTATATAATTTAAATACTTATGTTAATCAGCGAAAATACCCGACAAGCAAAAAACGACCAAGTGCTCAGTTATGTGGCGCTTCATGGCTTTTTTACAAAAAGATGCAGGCCTATATTTAGATAGCGAAGGTATCATAGCATTTTTTCTTTTGTCTTGAAACCCTTCGGTGGTTCTACAAGCCCTCCCCAACAGCAACCCTGCATCGCTTTTGTTCATTCCTCAAGCGCATTTTTATAAGTATAATTTTAAAAAAAATGAAATCGTCTATTTTTATTTATCAATATATCTTGTTTTGTCGAAAATTATTTTGAAAGCTTATTATTTAGTATCTGTCCATAGAGTCGGCATTAAAACTTAGAACGTCATTGCGAAGGAGGTACGACTGAAGCAATCTCACACCAATATAAGAGATTGCTTCGGCTAAAAAAGCCTCGCAAAGATGACCCTTATTAACTTTGTTAAAAACAAAACAATTTTGGTTCAAAAATTTTAAATCCAGAATTCTGAATCTTTAAATTTGCATAATTTGAAAATGTTTGACTCTATTGACATACACTATTTAAGATAACAGCAGCCTTGTAAATCTGTTTTCAGCTACCTTACCAATGTTACAATTCCTATATATTTGTGTTTTATCATTTTAAAATCCGTAATCTTAACTACATATGCATAAACATCGCTCTGCGCTATTTCGTTTCCATGATTCGCTTTTCCATCCCATGGTTTTTTTATGTCGTCTGCTTGATAAATAAGGTTGCCCCACCTATCAAAGATAAGCATTTCAAAATATAATATTCCATATGCTTTTGCAAGAAAAAAATCATTAACATCATCTCCATTAGGCGTAAATGCATTTGGAATGTATATTACCACATCCATACCTATTAAAATAGTTTTCTGCAAAGTATCGGCACAGGAATAAATATTATTAACTATCAGGCTAACTAGAAATTGTCCAGTATCCGAATAGGTATGGTATGGGTGTTGTAAAACAGAAATACTTTCCTGCTGGCCATTATTAAAATTCCATTGCCATAAATTAGCTCCCAGTGATTCATTTTGAAAAGATAGTAAAGGGCTTAATATTGTTGCAGGTTGCGGACTATAACTAAATGCTGCAACAGGAATTGGATTTACCGTAATATAATTATTCTTAATTAAGCTGCTGGCACAACCATCGTTTGAGGTAACAGTTAATTTTACGGTAAAGCTTACAGGAGCATGTATTGTATTATTTTCAAAACAATGAAAAGGGTTTGCGAGATTACTTGCAGCACCATCACCAAAATCCCATAACCATTGTTGATTTATACCCGATGGTATGGTGGATAGATCCTGGAAGCTTATGCATAAAGGAGAACATCCTGTGCTGTCGGGTTGAAAATCAACAACAGGAGTAAAACGAACTATTATTGGAATGCTAACCGTGTCGTGGCATCCATTAGCATCTGTTATAATAACAGTATAGGTAGCATCCGCCATTGGTGAAACACTTATGCTACCCTGGGTTTCTGAAGTATTCCATAAAAAAGTATAATTGGGAGCACCACCTGATCCAGTAGCGGTGATTGTTGTGCTTTGTCCCTGGCAAATATTCATCAAACTTGCATTAACAGTAACCGCCACCGCTGGTGTAACAATAGCAGTGAACGTTTGCTCGCAACTATTAAAATCTGACACTGTAACGCTATAAGTACCCGCTGATAAACCAGAGATAGCGGCAGTGCTTTGCCCATTGCTCCACAAATAAGTATATCCGCCTGTTCCACCACTTGCTGTAACAGTTGCTATTGCATTATTATCTGAAGTACAGCTCCCACTTAATATCTCAATACTCGCTGTAATAGCGGCCGGTTCTGTTATCGTTAAAGTGTCAACAACATCGCATCCTGCAATATCGCTTACTACTATGAAATAATTTCCTGCACAAAGGTTATCGGCAACATTTATTATTTGAACCGGTATTGTGTTCCAGGAATAAGAATAAGGAGGAGCACCTCCAGAAGCCGTTACTGTAGCAGTGCCGTTACAAATTGCGTTACAATTTAAATTAACTTGAGCAGTAATAGAGGCTGTAATAGCAGTAGGGTACTCAACAAGGGTAAGCGAATCTGTTGCCGCGCATCCGTTAGCATCAGTAACTATAACAGAATAGGTTCCTCCAGAAAGGCCTGTGGCGGTATCGTTCAGTTGAGCAGGAATTGTGTTCCACAAATAAGTAAAAGGTGCTGTTCCATTTCCTGTAACAGTTACTATGGCGCTACCATTATTTTGTCCATTACAGATGGTATCGGCATCACCCATAGAAAGGAGAGGATTTAAATTTGTAGTTACTATCACAGTATCCTTAGCAATACAATTTATCCTATTAATAGTTACTTCAAAAGTATTTGTAACTGGTAAGCTTGAATTATTTAATGCCGCAAACGTTGGCTCCGAAGAATTAATATCACTCAACCCAGCGGAAGGTGCCCATAAATAGGTATATCCATTGATGGGCGGATAACCCAGTGCAATTGATTGACCTGAACATACACTGGTATCAATCCCAATATTTATCATTGGTATAAGAATAGCTAACTGGTCGGGTATGCAGGAACAATGGTTTATAGCCGTATCTAATACTGCTATTACAGCACAGGAATTTCCAGCAGGTAAAAAAATATTGGAGGAATAGGGATAGCTGCCATTTCCAGGTATTGAAGCGTTGAGCGTATCGTTAATTATAAAAACATCGCCTGTATTGTAAATGGCATCTGAATTAGCATCAAAATAATAACTGATGACCACATCATTTACCGGTAAAATATCCTCCCCTGTATTATTAATAGTAAAACCAATAGTTGCTGTTTCGCCTGCCGGCGGGCTGGGTATCGAATATCCACTAGGGTTGCTTAAGGATAAATAGGCTTTATATGCGAAAACAGCAAGGGTGTCAAATCCGTTAACAACATCGATATCACAGGCAATTCCTGTAGTGCTGCACACTACATTTGCGATACTTACTGTACTGGCCTGAAAATAAGAAATGCCACAGGAGATAGCAGCCGGTGTTCCTGCATAATTAAAATCAAAAACAATACTATCACCAGCTTGTATTCCAAATGGCATTTTCCATTTAAGCAGCAATTGTCCATTCAACATAGATTGCACTGGGATAGGGTTCGCCGGAGCATTATGAATACCAACAAATGAATTGTTTTCGTAGCCTACACCATAAGGAAGTATAATGACTATTGAATCGATTGCTCCAATAACGCCAGGACCAATATTTACAGCACTCACATGCATTACAGAGTTGGCAGCGCAGGGAGAAATATAAGAGGTTGATAAAAAAACAGCTGTTGTATAAGTGGTTGCGGCACCAGCTATTATCAGCTGAATGGGAGGTATCAGATTCTGGTTCACCGTTAGCCCACAGGCTGCTTCTCCTTTAATATTAAACTGAATACTACTGCCCGATGTATAGTCGCAATTAGTAATTATTTTGAATGTAAGCTTCACTAAATTTAAAGTTGAATCGAGATAACCTTTCAAACCATCATTGCCAATAAGGTTATTTATTGCCGATAAATCCCATTGCCAAGTAGTTCCATTAATTAAAACGGGATCAGGAATAATACCATAAGGGCTATATTGCGGATAACTAAGTGCCGCAGAACCAGGAACAATTACTAAGCCCACAGGCAAAACAGTTGTTAACAGAGCATTGTATAAGGTTCCTACTTGAAAATTAAGCACCTCAACTGTAATATCCGTTGTGTCACATAGCTGAACAATGCCGGATGATGTGTTCACGGCGATATCCAATGCAGGAATGAGTGGTGTTTCTTTCAAGGTAATGCTGTCGGGTATGCAGGGATAAGCTGCTAAATCAACAGGATAAGCTTCAGAACAATTCCAACCTGCATAAATGATAATGCTATCCTGTAAACAGGAAGTAAAATTGGCTGTAACGAGGAAACTACGAGTAGTGGCTGCATATACTGTTCCAAGCTGATAAATCGCCCCTGTAGCAGGAATGCTAACATTATTATCTACATCAAACACATTAACGATTGACACGCCGGAAATTGCAGGACAGCTTATCCAGGAGTTTTCAGTATTGGAAGAATTAGAAGGATTGGATAAGGTAACTTCCCATATTGCAGCGCTGTCAGGAGCATTAACAGATGGCAATATGGACTGAAGGAAAAAAGAGGGCGCATTATAAATGATATAATCCTGTGTTGCAGATAAAAATGTTGGGTAACTTCCAGCGCCTGTTAAATATGCACTTGGCGAAAAGGTCCAATCGTACTGTATTCCCTGCGACAAAACAGGTGTTACCTCACAAGATGGTTCAATTATAACATCAAGTGTTCCGGAAAATCCATCATCACTCAATGGAAGTGTTCCTCCATAACCCTTGAAATAGCTTTCTACCGGGAAAATTAGCAATGCCGTATCCGCATAAAGCGGTGTTAAAGCAATTGCTGGGCTTGAGCTGGAAATACCTGTTCCGGCTGTTCGGTCTTCGGTAAATTGCGCCGAAACAAACTTATAACCGGGAGGGATTTTGGCTGTCAAATTACTGATATGGGCCCAGTTTCTGTATTCAAAAGGAAATAAATTTCCTCCATTATAATTGTTGCAACAGGGCCCGATACTTAAATAATATTTCTGTGAGATGGTAATATTTTCGCAGGACTTTACAGTATAATAGCTGTAGTCATGGCTCTCGAAGCGATAGCCCATTATAAAACATTTACTAAAAAAACCGCCACAGCGGTATTTAGTGCTCGAAGGAGGATTCGCAATATCCGTTAAATAAAAATCAGTATTAGTTTCACAAGAATAGATGGGCCCCATAGTGTTAATACTAACTTTATATCGAGGTAAAAACACCAAAGAATCGCTATTTAAATATTGAAATCCATTGGGCATACAGCCGGAAGAAACAAGTCCTGCTATACTTAAATTATACGAAAAAGTTCGTGTTGTGCCTGTTGTAACAACTCCAGCGCTTATATTATTGCAGGTGGCAACAAGCAGCCCACCTCTAAAAACTGTTAATTTAGAATCCAGAAAAGTTAATAAATTACCATTTAATATAGAATTATTTATATAACAATAAACCCAAGAAGGATGGCCTGTGCTGGTTCGCACTTTTCCAAAATACCCTTCTGAGATGGTATCTCCAAACATGGCCCTGTTAGTTTTTATACTTGAAAAAATTAGATTTCCACTCAGGTCAGGAATGCCATCCCCTCCCCCCAATTCACTATCCGGCTGGCCATAGCTAGTGCGTTTGAAATAATAATTACGAAACATCATTCCCTCAGGACAGACAGTTATATTTGGTTCGGAATCTACTGCCATAGAGGTGGGGAAACAAAGAATAAATACAGGAGGAGTGCTTTGGCAGGAAACGGCCACTTCGCATGTACATAAAGCGGAAGGAATATAAAACACCTGGATATCCAAAGCACCATCCCCCCCCGGACAACCATCGCAATCTACTGCAAGATTAATTTCCACCTCTGCCAGATTAAGATCAAAAGGTGGCATTCCATTAAAAATAGCGGTTATGGTATTTCCGGAGGTATTTACTGATGTTGGCGTCCAGGTATCAACTCCATTGCCACTTAATACAAAGGGATTACCCGAATAAACTAAACAGGGAGGCAGGGTAAAAACAATTTTCCAGTAAGCACTTGCATCACCAGGATAAGGCGCTTGAAGGCCGTAACTGCTGAATTTAAAATTAAATGTACCTAACATGCCCGAATCTAAGGTGGAGGGAGAATAGTTATTATTTAAAATTCCATATAACTGCGAATATACCCTTCCCCAAGCCTGACTTATAATATAAGAGCTTTGACAAAAATTGCTGTAACTTCCACGATAAGCCCAACCGTTAAGATAGGACTGACCTACACTTGCGCAGGCGTTGTAGCAGCAGCTGTATGTATTCCACTCTAAATAGGCAGTATCTCCGGCATTAAGAGCAGGAATAGTTATGTATACCCTTCCTTTAGAGTTTGCAGCCATACAATTCAAATGATCTGTTATCTCTGCACTGTCAGGATTAATTGTAGTGATTGCACCAGAAGCTATTTGTAGCGAAAAGCTTGATTCATCAATATTTGAACCCATGCTACTGTTATAGCCAGAACCATTTGACTGAAATATATCCAGTTGTATATTGGTAGCTTGTCCCAACCCTGTATTTACTATCATTAATTTTTGAACACTAGCGTTTCCAGAACCAAGGCAGGGATTCATATCGGGGTTCATAGGGCTAATCTCTATGTTTGGTATCAGGTTAGGAAATACCACATTGGCGCCAAGGGTAGCCGACTGGCAATCCTGGTTATAACATCCCCATTTGGCCGTTAAATTTGAAGCAACCAGATAGCAATTATTTACTTTTACCGTTTCACAAATAACAATAGATTCTCCTTGCTCAAATAAACCATTATTATTGCCAACAGAACTGAAATGCGAAGCATTAAAAGTAATTGTTTCGGTAGTACCTGAATTTACCCAAATACCATTATTTATGCTGTTTATTTGTATCCCTGTGCCATGAACATCGGTAAGTATAAACTGGCTCAATTCGCCAAGCCCACTATTGGTGATAGTTATACAGCGTGTATAGACATCACCAACATTAGCAGTGTATGATTGATTGGTAATGTTAGCAATATTTAAAACCGGTTGCTTTACGGCATATGTTAAAGAGGTATGATTATCATAATTTTGACTGTTATTAGCAGTATAATCAACACGTATTTTATTTTCTACTACGCCTCCTCCCGCAATATATGCGATGATATCACAATTGGCAAATGCAGTAATAGTAATGCTTAAGGCTTGAGCCAAAGGAATAATAGAAGGCAATAAAAACACTGGCTTATTGGGAATGCTGGTATTCAACTCATTTACACCGGTACCTGTTACCGACCCTACCTGATAAGACATGCCAGGGGGCATCGTAAGTTTCAAAGTATCGTTTGTAACAATGAAAGGAGAAGGGTTATAGATAGTAATGGTAAAAACCCTAGCGGCACCACAAACGCTTATCTGTGAAGGTAAGTTAGTACCAATAGTAATAATATTGCCCTGGCTCCAACATTGGTAATAAACTAAGGCAAAAACAAAGAATAACAATTTTTTCATCCTTTGATATTTTAGAAAAAAAAATTAAAGAAACATAATTCCTAAAGATAACTGAAAAAATATTCAAAATAAAAAGAAATTTTTATCTACAGGTAAATTTACCTAAATCAAAACAATGGGTTCTACCAAAATTGAACCTGTGCTTGAAAAAACAGGAGATTATTATCAACACAGAAAGGACATAAAGCCTTTATCGTGTTATAAATAAAGATGTTATAAACAATTGAAAATCATTATTTTGAAACTGTTTTTTATTGTTTAAAAAAAATCAATCAAAGACTGATTGTATTTTTACACCATTAATTTTAATGCATGGCTATTTTAAAAACCCTCTTTTAAAAATCAATTTTGTAGCAAAATTTGGCATTTCAATAAAATACAACTATAAAAATTAATTAAAAATTGAAGAATCATTTTATCATAGCCAAAAATAATACGATACATTTGTATTTAGTAAATTTTAAAATTAATTGCATCGCTTATATTTAAAATAAAAAAAATGTTTTATAATAAACATGCAAGTTTAGAAAAATAAAAAATTAATATTTTTTTGTTTAAAAAATGAGTGCAACAGTAGAGATAAAAACAAATGTAGTTATATTATTTGCGGGTGATTCTGGAGATGGAATTCAATTGACTGGTTCACAATTTACAGGCACTTCGGCATTGTATGGGAATGATATTAGCACCTTCCCTAATTTCCCTGCCGAAATACGTGCACCGCAAGGTACTACTGCAGGAGTTTCTGGTTTTCAAGTTCATTTTGGAAGTGTAGAAATTTTTACTGCAGGAGATGTGTGCGATGTACTGGTAGTGATGAATGCCGCGGCACTAAAGGCGAACTTGCAGCAACTAAAGCCTGGTGGAATTATTATTGCTAATATCGATGGGTTTGATGTAAAAAATTTAAAACTGGCAAAGTATCCAACAGCGGTAAACCCATTACTTGATGATTCTTTGAGAGGATATGAAGTATATCAGATAGATGTTACAAAAATTACGCGCACTGCTCTTTCAAAATCGGGATTAGGTACAAAAGAAATGGATCGCTCAAAGAACATGTTTGTTTTAGGTTATCTTTATTGGTTATACAATAGGTCCTTAGAAAACACTATAGAATTTTTAAAATTAAAATTTAAAAAAAGGCCTGAACTTATAGAAGCAAATATTAGTGTTTTAAAAGCTGGTTATAATTACGGAGATACAATAGAAGCTCCCATGGTTCGATTCGATGTAAAGCCTGCACCGGTAGAAAAAGGGGTATATAGAAATATTATGGGCAATCAAGCTACAGCATTGGGATTAATAGCTGCAGCGCAAAAATCAGGATTGACCTTATTTTACGGTACCTATCCAATTACTCCAGCTTCGGATATATTACATGAATTATCAAAACATAAAAATTTTGGAGTTAAAACTTTTCAGGCAGAAGATGAAATAGCCGCTATAACTTCTGCTATTGGAGCTTCGTTTGGAGGGTCTTTAGCTGTTACTGCTTCGTCGGGTCCTGGCATAGCACTAAAAGGGGAAGCCATAGGATTGGCTTTAATGTTAGAACTGCCGCTATTAATTTTAAATGTTCAACGCGGTGGGCCAAGTACAGGTTTGCCAACAAAGACTGAGCAAGCCGATTTATTGCAGGCCTTTTATGGGCGTAATGGAGAATCGCCGGTTCCTATAATTGCATCCTATTCACCATCCGACTGTTTTAATACCGTATTCGAAGCATGTAGGATAGCTTTAGAATTTATGACACCTGTTTTCTTTTTGAGCGATGGTTATATTGCTAATGGGTCGGAACCTTGGAAATTCCCAAAGGCTGAGGAATTGCAAGATTTAACGATCTCTTTCGCAAAAAACAAATTAAAAACAGGCGAAAAATTTTTACCATATAAACGGAACGAAAAACTAGTACGCGAGTGGGCAATACCAGGCACCAAAGGTTTAGAACATAGACTTGGCGGGATAGAAAAAGAAAATGAAACAGGCAATATTTCATATGACCCACAAAATCACGAATTAATGGTAAAAATTCGACAGGAAAAAGTGGATAAAATTGCTGATTTTATTCCCCTTCAATTAATTGATAATGGAAATGCAAAAGGTAAATTATTAATACTTGGCTGGGGCTCCACTTATGGGTCGATAAAAACAGCCGTTAAAATGTGCATTGCAGCGGGTTATGATGTATCACACGCTCACTTGAAGTATTTAAATCCCTTTCCTAGAAATTTAGGAACTATTTTAAGCAATTTTGAAACAATATTAATTCCGGAGATAAATAACGGACAACTTATTAAAGTGATAAGAGATAAATTTATGGTAGATGCAAAGGGCTTGAATAAAATCCAAGGGATGCCCTTTACATCGATCGAGATACAAAAAAAGATAAAAGAGGTACTTAAGTAAGGCTTTCAAAATAATTTCGACAAAACAGATATATTAACAAAAACAGATGGTTCCATTGTTTTGCAAAAAATATGCTTATGAAAACGCGCGTGAGGAATGAACAAACGCGATGCAGGGTTGCAGGTGGGGAGGAATTGTTTGTTCTTGATTTTTTGTTTCTTTTGTATCAAGACAAAAGAAAAACACACCGTTTTTGAACCATTTAATTTGCGGGAGTTATTTCGAAAAGTTAAAAACAAAGTTAAAAATATATGACGCAACAAGAATCAACATATTCTGTTTCCGGAAATACAAACAGTGAGCTGCTCCCTAAAGATTTTGTTACAGATCAGGAAATACGGTGGTGCCCTGGATGTGGTGATTATTCTATTTTAAAGCAAGTACAGACTGTAATGCCAGAATTGGGGTTGAAACGCGAAGATATCGTATTTATTTCCGGTATAGGCTGCTCCTCTCGATTTCCTTATTATATGGAAACTTTTGGAATGCACAGTATTCACGGTCGTGCAACAGCAATAGCCAGTGGGCTAAAAGCAACACGTCCCGAATTAAGTGTTTGGATTGTTACAGGTGATGGTGACGCTTTGTCAATTGGAGGAAATCATTTGATTCACTTGCTGCGTAGAAATTTCGATGTAAATATTTTATTATTTAACAACGAAATTTATGGCTTAACAAAAGGACAGTATTCACCAACATCGCCAGTAGGAAAAGTTGCTAAATCAACACCATTAGGATCTATAGCGCATCCTTTTAACCCGCTGGCTTTATGCATGGGAGCCGATGCAACTTTTATAGCACGAACCATGGATCGAGATCCTGTTCATTTACGTGAAATATTGAAACAAGGGAACCAACATAAAGGGACTTCCTTAATTGAAATTTATCAAAACTGTAATGTCTTTAATGATGGTGCTTTTGAAGTTTTTACCGAAAAAGGCACAAAGAAAATCAACACCCTTTTTCTAGAACATTCTAAACCCCTCGTTTTTGGTGAGAATGGAAATATGGGGATAAAATTGGATGGCCTTAAACCAATAGTTGTAAAACTTTCCGATGTTTCAATGAATGATTTATGGGTACACGATCAAGCTGATCAGATAAAAGCAACAATTTTGACGCGTTTTTTTAATAAGCCTTCCGCCGAAAACCCTTTACCTCGGCCTTTTGGAGTTTTTTATAAGGAGGATAGATTTTGTTATGAGGACGCCATGAACAAGCAAATAGAAGATGACATAAAGAATAAGGGCAATGGTAATTTAGATGAGTTAATAGAAGGGAAAAATTCCTGGACAATAAAATAAAATATTCAATGCCCCTGTTTTCTACACTTTTTTTAAAATAATAAAATTTAATTATTGAGATAATTTTCCTGCATTTAATTGACTAAAAATCAAGCACCACCTGATGTATCAATTAATTGATAAAAAGATTGGAAGACAAATATTTTTATTAAATTAAATCAATGAAATTTAGAAAGATACTGTCTTTACTAATATTTATTTATATTATTTGACAAAAGCAATCATTCAAAAATTTTATGCTGCAAATTCCATTGTATGGGATGCAGTCAAAAAAATTATGTTGTTAATTGATGTAGATTAAAATAATGTTTTACATCCTTTATTTTTTCCGGATGGTTTATATATTCTTCAAATTCTGATCTAAAATGACGAATGGCGCTTGCCACAGGCCAGGCAGCAGCATCACCTAAGGGACAAATAGTGTTACCTTCTATTTTTCGCTGAATATCCCAAAGCAATTCAATATCACTGGCTTTGCCGTGGCCATTTATAATACGGTGCAAAATTTTCTCCATCCACCCAGTACCTTCGCGGCAAGGGGAGCATTGTCCACAACTTTCATGGTGGTAAAATCTAGCAAATGTATATAAGTTTTTTACGATACTTGTTGTTTCGTCGTAAACGATAAATCCACCAGAGCCAAGCATAGAGCCTGACACAAACCCTCCATCACTTAATGATTCATAACTCATTAACCGAGGTTCACCCTTTTCTGTTTTTAATATTAAATGTGCTGGTAGGATAGGAACAGAGGATCCTCCGGGAACCACTGCTTTTAATTTATTACCGTTTACAATACCACCGCAATATTCTTCTGAATAAATAAACTCTTCAACAGGCAATCCTAATTCAATTTCGAAGGTTCCCGGTTTATTAATATGCCCCGATGCAGAAATAAGTTTGGTACCAGTACTTCTGCCAATACCAATTTTCGCATATTCCTCCCCTCCCATATTAATAATGGATGAAACAGCAGCAATTGTTTCTACGTTATTTACAACAGTTGGGCAGCCATATAAACCAGCAATAGCAGGGAATGGCGGCTTTATTCTTGGATTGCCCCTTTTCCCTTCTAGGGACTCGAGCAAAGCTGTTTCTTCGCCACAAATATAAGCGCCGGCACCAATCTGAACATAACAATCATGCGAAAAATCAGTGCCTAAAATATTTTTCCCTAAAAGGCCGGCAGCGTAAGCTTCGTCAATTGCTTTTTCAAGTATGCGAGCTACATAAAAGTATTCTCCACGAATGTATATATAGGAAGTTTTTGCTCCTAAAGCGAAACTTGAAGTGATCATTCCTTCAATTAAGCTATGAGGTATTTTTTCCATTAAAAAACGATCCTTAAAAGTTCCAGGCTCCGATTCGTCGGCATTACAAACTAAGTAACGCTCTACCCCTTCGGGTTTGAAAAGGAAACTCCACTTCAACCCTGTAGGGAATCCTGCACCACCACGCCCCCTTAAACCAGATTTTTTAACCTCTTCCACAACTTCAGCTGGCGTCATTGTTTTGAGCGCTTTTTCAACTGATGAATAACCACCTTTTTGGCGATAAACATCTAGTGTATTAATTCCAGGAACATTTAAGTGTTCTAACAATATTTTTTTACCCATTTTTCTTTATACCATTTCACTCCTAAGAAGCATGAAAAAGGATTTTTTTATTAATAAATATTTAAAAAATATAAAAGTTTTGCTATTTCTCAAGCCGCCTTAACAATAAATCTAAATTGTATTATTCCAATCTAAATCCGTATAACTTTTTCTTTTTCCTTCAGCACGATAAGTTTCAATCAGTGCATCTACTTTTTCAAACGTTAAATTTTCGTGATACGATGCCCCGCATTGCAATAATGGCGCAGTTCCACAGCTTCCTAAACATTCTACCGTTTTGATTGTGAACATTCCATCGGCGGTAGTTTCTCCTTCTTTAATACCAAGGCGTTTTTCCAAATGTTTTACTACATCTTCCGCACCACGCACCCAGCAAGATGAAGTACGGCATACTTCCAACAAACATTTCCCAACAGGTTTTAAATTGTACATCGAGTAAAATGAAGCTACTTCATATACTTCAATAGATTGAATTTTAAGGATAGAGGCTACATAGTCCATGGTTGCCGGACTTAACCATCCATCAAATTCAGCTTGTGCTATGTGCAAAATAGGCAGCAAGGCTGATTTTTCTTTGCCTTTGGGATAACGAGCCATTATCTTGTGGACAAGGGCAAGTGTTTCATCGTTAAATTTCACCATTTATAACTTTGTCTTAAACTCCCATAAAATGGAGAGTGAATTTGTAAATATATTTTAAACTAATTTTATTTGTTAATTTATTCATCAAAAATCCATATAAATAATTGATATTTTTTTTATGCGTCTAATTCTCCTGCAATTACTTTCATACTGCTCATTGTGAGAAATATATTTTTCAAATTTCCCTTATTCTTATTTTATCAACAGTGATTGTGGTGAATTTATTAAACAATTTTTCTCTTTTATTATTTAATAAATCTATAAGTATCTTTATCATTGCATCGGTATCGGTATAATGGTATCTCAAAAAGATTACACTAACTCCCTTTATTTTATGAGCAAAAACCCATTCACCAAAATCTTTATCTTCAGTTAAAATTATTTTTTCTAATTCCTTTGAAAGAAATAAAACATCTTCATCACTCACTCCTCCATAGCTTTCAAAAACAGAAATTGTATTTATCAGTATTCCTCGAATCGCTTTTATTATTTTGCCATCAATGTTTTCGTCCGCAATAATCATTTTTTAGCGACTAAAATTTCTTCTTTACCAATTACTTCGGAAGCATAAGTTAATGCGGCATAAATGTCTTTTTTTTTTAATTTATTGTACATCGATAAAATTTCTTTTACAGAAACACCCTCTGATAATTTCCGCAATAAAAGTTCTACTGTAATCCGAGTTCCTTTTATAACAGGCTTTCCCAGCATTATCTTATAATCAGAAATAATTCTCTCTTTATAATCCATTTTTTATTATTCTTTTCTTTTGCCAACTGTTTTTCTTGCCAGTTGCCAATTGTGTTAAGCATCTAATTCTCCTGCAATTACGTTCATACTGCTCATTGTAAGGATAGCGTCGGAAAGCATCCCACCTTTTATCATTTCGGCATAAGCCTGATAATAAATAAAGCATGGTCTACGAATATGAACACGGTAAGGCGCCCTTCCACCTTCACTAATTATATAAAAGCCTAATTCGCCATTTCCGCCTTCAACTGCATGGTATACTTCACCTTTAGGAGTAACAGTTTCACCCATTACAATCTTAAAATGGTAAATCAATGCTTCCATATTATTATAAACTTCTTCTTTTGGAGGAAGGAAATACTCGGGAACATCAGCATGGTAGACTCCCTCAGGTTCTTTCTTTACTTTTTCAATTGCCTGCTGAATAATTTTAACACTTTCCCACATTTCCTGCTCCCGCACCATAAAACGATCGTAAGTATCTCCATTTAATCCAACAGGAATAATAAAATCAAACTCTTCATAGGAACAATATGGGTTCATTACACGCACATCATAATCCACTCCTGCCGCACGTAAATTAGGTCCCGAAAAACTATAATTCAAGGCCCTTTCAGCCGATATCGGGCCACAGCCAACTGTACGATCCATAAAAATACGGTTGCGCATCAAAAGATTTTCAAATTCTTTAAGAGCAGGAGGAAAGTCTATTAAAAATTTATTTAACAAGTCCCACACCTTGGGCGAAAAATCCCTTTCAAGACCACCAATACGGCCTATATTTGTTGTTAAACGAGCGCCGCATAATTCCTCGTAAATTTCATAGATGCGCTCGCGCATTTGGAAAATATATAAAAAGCCTGTCATTGCTCCTGTATCCACACCAATAACACTATTACAAATTATATGATCGGAAATACGCGCCAATTCCATTATTATAACACGTAAATATTGAACACGTTTCGGAATTTCTATTTCCAAAAGTTTTTCTACGGACATAATCCAAGCTAAATTATTAATAGGAGCCGAACAATAATTTAAACGATCCGTAACAACTGTAAATTGGTAATAGGGGCGGTTTTCAGCAATTTTCTCAAAAGACCTATGGATATAACCAATGGTAGATTCAGAATCCATAACAATTTCCCCATCCATTTTCAAAACATTTTGAAAGATGCCATGTGTAGCGGGGTGAGTAGGCCCTAGGTTTAATGTAGAATAAATAGCGGGTTCAACTTGATTGTCTGCTATGGTTACAGGGGTACTATTCGTTTTTACTTTTTTTATTTTATTCTTCGTATTCATTATTTTTTTGCCTATTAAACAGTGTTCGCAAATAATACATTGTGAGAAGGGGTTAACAGCTTCTACTATCGTCCAAACATTTTATCATCTTTATCCTCTCGCGTTCCATCTTCAAGAGGGTATTCCTTTAACATAGGATGGTATTTCATATCCTCCATATTTAAAATCCGTTTCAAATTTGGGTGTCCTTTAAAATTAATACCATAAAAGTCAAATGTTTCTCTCTCCATCCAATTAGCTCCTGAAAATACAGGTGTAATAGATGGGAGAGATGGATTATTAATACTAAAAAACACTTTTATTCTAATTCTTGAATTTTTAATTAAGTTATGTAGCTGATACATTACACCAAGTTCCATGCCTTTATTTTTAGGATAATGCAAGCCTGCAAGTGTTGTTAAATATTGGAATGCAAGGTCTTCGTCATTATAAAGAAATCTGACAACATCACAAATGATTTCACTTTTTACAATGAATACGGGATAATCGTAATGCTGCTCTGCTGATAGGACACCTTCTCCAAATGTTAATTTAAGTTTTTCTTCAACATTCAATAATAAACTATTTTCCATTCTATTTTTTTTCTACTATTTTAACAATAAAGTTTAAACGAACTAAATTAAACTGCTGCTATTTTAATTATAGCCTAAACATGTTTGTAATAATAAATTTATTCCATTCCATATTTAGCTAACAAATCTTTATACTCCTGCGAGTCCCTTCTCCTTAAAGATTCGGATTCAACTAATTTTTGTATTTGCATTATACCATCTAATACCTGTTCCGGACGAGGTGGGCAACCAGGAATATAAATATCAACAGGTATTATCCTGTCGATGCCTTGCAACACAGAATAGGTATCAAAAATACCACCGCTAGAAGCGCAAGCTCCCATAGATAATACCCATTTTGGTTCTGCCATTTGCTCATACACTTGACGCAATATAGGGCCCATTTTTTTTGAGATAGTACCCATTACCATTAATAAATCAGCCTGACGAGGGGAAAAACTCAATCGCTCGGAACCAAATCTCCCTAAATCGTAATTTGAAGCCATGGTAGCCATAAATTCTATTCCACAACAAGATGTTGCGAAAGGCAATGGCCAAAGAGAATTTGCGCGGGCCATCCCTACAACTTTATCTATTCGTGTAGCAAAAAAACCAGGCCCTTCAATGCCTTGAGGGGCTGGAACGATATCGACTTTTGATTTTATAATTGTGCTCATTTCGTGAATCCGTTTTCCCTTTAGGGTAATTAAATAATAGATGAATAAATATTTTAACAATGCCCCAATATAGGGCATTAATTCTAAAAAATATTAGAGCAGAGAATTTATTCCCATTTCAATGCTCCTTTTTTGATTATATAATAAAAACCAACCAATAAGAAAAAGATAAATGTCAACATTTCAAGAAATCCAAATAAACCAAGATTTTTGAAGTTTACCGCCCAAGGATACATAAATATTACTTCCACATCAAACAACACAAATAAAATAGCAACCAAAAAATATTTAATAGAAAAGGGGACACGTGCGTTCCCGTCGGGCTCAATACCGCATTCAAATGTTTCTGATTTCACTTTTGTTTTTCTTTTTGGTCCTAACCTATGTGTAAAAAACATAGTAGTAACAACAAATCCAAGGGCTACAATAAACGTGAGACCGATGGGTAAAAAATCAACAGGAGAGCTAGCGG
>CAMBDK010000068.1 GCA_945865315.1 Chitinophaga pinensis
AACCATTTAATTTGCGGGAGTTATTTCGAAAACTGCACTAACTCATTTTGTATTTCTAATAAATTATAAAACGCATAAACTTTTTTTATGGCAGGTATTTATATACATATTCCATTTTGCAAACAAGCTTGTCATTACTGCGACTTCCATTTTTCCACTTCATTAAAAAATAAAGATTCATTTATAATTGCATTAAAAAAAGAGATCGAGCTACAAAAAGACTATTTAATAAAAACAGATACTCCATCTCTCAATAAAAAAAACGACGAAATAATAAATACAATATATTTTGGTGGCGGAACCCCCTCCTTGCTTTCTCAATCCGATTTGATGACTATTTTTCATGAGCTTAATAAATATTATAACATTAGCCCCAGTGCTGAAATAACACTAGAGGCAAATCCAGATGATTTAACATCGAAAAAAATAAAAGAATTATTCGACACCCCCGTAAACCGATTAAGCATAGGAATTCAAAGTTTTTATGATGAGGATTTAAAGTTAATGAATCGCGCTCATAATTCTCAAGAAGCGCTTAGGTCTGTAAAAGCATCGCAAGATAAAGGATTTGAAAATATTACCATTGATTTAATATACAGTATCCCAAGCTTAACAAATGAAAAATGGATACATAATTTACACACAGCTTTTAATTTGGAAGTAAAACACATTTCTTCCTATTGCTTAACAGTAGAACCCAAAACAGCATTAGAGTACTTAGTAAAAACAGGGAAAATTAAAAATGTGGAGGAAGAAAAAAGTGTTGAACATTTTGAAATAATGTTAAGCGAAATGAGAAAAAACAATTTTATTCAATATGAAATATCTAATTTTTGCAAAGAAAATTTTTATTCAAAACACAATAGCAACTATTGGTTAAAAGAAAATTATATAGGTTTTGGCCCCTCTGCTCATTCATACAACGGCAGTAGCAGGCAGTTTAATATTTCCAACAACATATTATATATTCAATCCCTTGAAAACAAAAAGCTACCATTCGAACAGGAAATACTTACTGCATCGCAGCTTTATAACGAATATGTTTTAACATCAATACGCACCATGTGGGGAACAGATTTAAATTACATTGAAACTTGTTTTGGATTAGATTATTTTTTGTATTGCATGAATGAAGCGAAAAAATTTATTGCATCTGGTGAAATCATACAGAAGGAAAATAAATTATTTTTAACAGATAAAGGGAAATTATTTGCCGATAAAATTGCAGCGGCTTTGTTTCATATCAACTACAAAAAAACTTCTGTTAACAAATAAAAAATGATATTACAAAAAAATATTAAGTAAAGCTTTCAAAATAATTTCAACAAAATAGATATATTAATAAAAACAGATGCTTTCATTTTTTTGCAAAAAAAATCCTTATGAAAACGCGCGTGGGGAATGAACAAACGCGATGCAGGGTTGCAGGTGGGGGGGAATTGTTTGTTCTTGATTTTTTTGTTTCTTTTGTATCAAGACAAAAGAAAAACACACAGTTGTTAAAGCATTTAATTTGCGGGAGTTCTTTCGAAAACTTCACTTATAAAATTTATTGTCATTTTATTATAAAAATAACAATAGACGAAAACACATCGTTTAAATTTTAAAAATCAATAAAACATACATTTAATTATGCTTTCAACAATTACTTTTAAAGGGGTGACTTACAGCACCGATTTATCTAAACCTATTGACATTTCTATCCCATTGCGCTGTGGCGAAGAAAATGTAAATGCATGGCACTCTCCTCCAGTAAAAATTGAGCCTGTTCGTATGGGTGATTGGGTAGGTGACGTAAATATGGGAGGATCGGTAAATTTTCGAAATATCTTTTTTAATCCTCATGGCAATGGCACGCACACCGAATGTGTTGGTCACATTAGTAAAGAAAATTATACCATTAATAAATGTTTAACAAAATTCTTTTTTATGGCTGAGTTAATAACAATTTCGCCTGATATAATGACGAATGGCGACAAGCATATTACTAAAAATCATATTGAAAATTGTTTAGGAAATAAATTGCCAGAGGCGCTCATTATCAGAACGATTGATAATAGTCCATTAAAAATAAACAAACAGTATTCAAATACAAATCCACCATATTTAGATTACGAGGCAGCGGAATTTATTGGCGCAATAGGCATAAACCACTTATTAATTGATTTGCCTTCCATTGACAAAGAGAGGGATGATGGGAAACTTCTTGCGCATCATGCATTTTGGCAATATCCTAATAATACAAAACAGGATAGAACAATCACTGAATTGATTTATGTGCACAACAATATAATGGATGGTGCTTACCTATTAAATATTCAAATTGCAAGCTTTGAAAACGATGCCTCCCCTAGTAAACCTGTTTTATATAATTTAAAAGGCATCAGTAGCTTTTAACTCTTGTTTTATGGTGATGAGGGGGGGACTGTTTATTCTAATATTCCGTAACTTATCAACGTTCTATTATTAAAAACTATATTATTTTAATGGAAAAAGTAGTTAACCTAATTTAAATTGCAAGCAATAAAAAAAAAATTAAATCAAAAAAATACCGCTTTTTTTTAAAGGACTCAAACTCACTAGATACCTTTATTATAAAAATAAAAACAGCCTTTAAACAAGGATATTAAATGTAGTAAAATATTAAAACGGAGAAAGTTTTATTTAATAAAACTTAAATATATTATCTACAATATTTGCATTTCTTTTTAAGGCATCGTATACCTCAAATTCTACCCTAGATTGCAGTTGCCCTATTGCTGTAGCTTGCTGTGCTTTATAATCTTTTTGCGCAGGGGCCTCTGTAACCGCTTCTGCATAAATCAAAAATACGCCATCATTTCCTATCAAAGGTTTGCTAATAGTTTTTGTTTTTTGAACAGAAATAGCCCCAGTAATATTTGGCTGATTGCCAGCGTTTGCAATAGCTGTTGAGTTAAAATTAATTTGTTGGGCTTGCTCAACGGTAAGCTTCAATTTAGCTGCAATGGCATCAATTGGATCACCCGCTTTAATAGATGCATTAAATTCATTAATAAACACCGCTGCTTTTTTCTCTTTCAATACTTTCTGAGTAACCTCTTCTTTCACTTGATCAAGGGTGGCAAAGCCTTTTAATTTAATGTCGATGATGGAAGCTACAATATATTTATTTCCAAAATCAAAGGGCTCCGATACTGCAGCCTTTTCATTCTCATAAACCCAGCGAATCAAAGGCCTTGGAGACTCAATACCTGATAAGGTTTTATCATTTTCTTTGATGCTTTCAACAACACGTTTATTTAATTTGTTTTCTACAACAGCTTTTTGGAAAAGATCATTTGTGTTGTTTTTACCTGAAAATTCACTCGCCTTTAAAAACGCTGCCTGCATGGTTTTACTACTCGCTTCAGTTTTTCTTTCTATTGTAGCTACTTGCACTTTTTTTAATGCTCCTTTTGAATCTAATACTTCCATAATATGAAACCCAAATTGCGATTCAACAACAACGAAATCGCCTTTTTTATTATCCAACCCTGCGTTTTTAAAAGGTTCTACATAATTACTTTTAGCGTTTAACCAACCATAATCTCCGCCTTTACCAGGATACGATTCCCCGGCCTTTTTATTAGGAGGCATTTTTTTTCCGCTATCGTCAGAAAATTTTTCTACAAAATCATTAAACTTTGCACCTTTTTTTATTAAACCCAGAAGGCTGTCGGCCATAGATTTTGCTTGAATTTTATTTCTAACAACACCTTCAGAAGCTCCTGAACCTTTAAAGGCTATTAAAATATGACGCACCTTTGCAGAGTCGGCAGATTTTTTAATTTGAATTAATTTAGCAACTTTTAAAATTTCATTTTCATTATACGGCCCAACTACTGTATTAATTTCGGCATTAAACATGATAGAGTCAATTTCGGGAGATAATGTTCCTTTGTAATGAAAGCTTAAATCAAAGTTGCGGGTATCTGATTCTGCAATAACAAAAGTGGAGTCGTCGCTCTGTTTATTTTCTTTAAAAGCTATAGCAATTTTTTTCATTGCATCCAACGCCTCCTCTTTGTCTTCTTTTGATGGGCTTATATCAAAGGCTACATACTCTATTTTGCGGGATGTTTCCTGTTTAAATTCATTTTGGTGAGCTGTGTAATATGCATTTAAATCTGAGTCCGCTATTTTAATGGTGCTGTCGGCCATTAATTTAAAATTTTTAGTAACATATTTAATATTTGAATTGGTATTTTGGGCTATATAGTCGCGCTTAGCGGCGGCTGCTGTAAAATACAAACCCTTTTTTACAATATTATTATATTTCTCTATAATATGTGTTTGACGTATGTAGTTCTCAATTTGAATCCATTGCGTTTCTTGATCCGGCTTCATATTCTGTGTAAATTCTTTAATTTTAGCCGGGCTCAATTCTCCTGTTTTAGGATCAGCGAATAATGGTGATACCTTATTGGTTGATGGATCTGTAAGGTTGCGAACTAATGCAGGGTGAGGGTGATCAATCATTAAATCATATAATTCTTCATCAGAAACTGAAATACCCAACTTCTCATATTCTTTAAACATCACCTCATCGCTGATTGATTGATTCCAAACTTGCTGAACAACTCCGTCAATTTCATTTTGGTCTAATACATTTTTATCAGCATTTCGTTTTTTAATTTCTAAAGCCTCTTCCACCTTCATATTAAAAACGTTAAAATCAATTGATTTTCCAGCTATTTCACCAACACATTTATCAGACCCATCCATGGAGCCCTTTTCGAATAAGCCGGTTAATACAAATGCAAAAAGCGCTACTCCAACTATTGCTACTAACAATCCAGAACGCTTACGTAAACTTTCTAAAACACTCATGCTCTTCCGTTTTTAATTTATTTATTTAATACTTTTTTATTTTTAAAACGTATTCGTACTTTTAAAAATAAAAATTAATTTTAATTCTTTTATTGGTAAAGAAACCTCTTTACTATAAATGTTTCTTTTTGTTTTATTAATTATAAAAACAGCTTTTTCCTCTTTTTGTTTATTTCGGAGAATTTCAACTTTTTTATTGGATTGCAAATATAAGATTCTTAACGGAACCAATTAGCTTTTTTGATAAAAATCTAGGTTCGCAAAAAAAAACAAATAAAGTGCTGACTACGAGTAATTTACAATCCAACATTAAAGTCCATGGCAAATTCTTGACAATTTTTATATTTTATTAACAATATTAATTAATTGAAAACCGAATGGAGCGGCAGAAAAACCATTTTTTGTGAAAGGCTGCCTGTTACTTATTTTGATAATTTTTAATTCGCTTGACATAGTTTCATTTTAAAATTAATTTTTCTAGTTTTTTTATTACTATTTCAACCATTTAATTTATTTAAGTAAAGCTTTCAAAATAATTTCGACAAAACAGATGATTTCATTTTTTTGCAAAAAATATCCTTATGAAAACGCGCGCGGGGAATGAACAAAAGGGCTGCAGGGTTGCAAGTGTGGAGGAATCGTTTGTTCTTTATTTTTTGTTTCTTTTATATCAAGACAAAACAAAAACACACAGCTTTTGAACCATTTAATTTGCAGTAGTTATTTCGAAAACTTCACTAAGAGTGGCGTAGTAAATTTTATGATTCTTATTTAAAAATTTGAAAGCTTCGAATTAGAACAAGCCGTCTGAAGAAATTCGTAAATTTGCAAAATACATCCTTAAAATTAAATGAAAAACATAGCTATTTTCGCTTCTGGAGAAGGCACTAATGCTCAAAATATAATTAATTATTTCAAATCTAATGCGGCAGCAATAAATGTAGTCTTGGTAGTTTCAAATAATGCTAATGCGAAGGTATTAAATAGAGCAATGCTATTGGGGCTTAGAACGATTATTGTTGATCGCGAAATGTTTTACAATAGTAACAAAACTATAGATGAATTAAAATTTGCAAATATTGATTTAATTGTACTCGCAGGTTTTTTATGGCGAATTCCAGAACATTTAATTGACAGCTTCCCTAATAAAATTATCAACATACACCCAGCACTATTGCCAAAGTTTGGAGGTAAAGGAATGTATGGAATTAATGTTCACAAAGCTGTTATTGAAGCTAAAGAAAAAGAAAGCGGAATTAGCATCCATTTTGTGAATTCGGAATATGATGAGGGTAAATTAATTTCTCAACACAAATGTGAAATAAGCCCATCAGATACTCCCGAAATATTGGCACAAAAAGTTCATGAATTAGAAATTGAATATTTTCCGAAAGCAATTTTTAATTTATTAATTCAATGTTAAAAAAATATTTAAATAAACTATTAATTGAAGCAGGCTGTGATGAAGCAGGCAGAGGCTGCCTTGCCGGGCCGGTATATGCCGCTGCCGTTATATTCCCTAAAACCTTTAAACATTCTCTTATAAAGGATTCGAAAAAACTAAATAACAAACAGCGTAATGCGCTGCGTACAATTATTGAGAAGGAAGCACTTTCATGGGCCGTAGGTATTGTAAGCGCGAAAGAAATTGATGAAATAAATATATTAAATGCTTCTTTTTTAGCAATGCACAGGGCTATAGACCAACTAAAAATTATTCCGCAAATTTTATTAATTGACGGAAATCGTTTTAATAAATTTAAAGAAATACCCCATACATGTATTATTAAAGGGGATGATAAATACATGAGTATTGCTGCCGCATCTATTTTGGCAAAAACCTATCGGGATGATTACATAGAGCTCCTTCATGAGAAATTCCCAATGTATGATTGGTTAAACAATAAAACATATGGAACGCCCAAGCACCTTCAAGCCATTAAAGAACATGGCATTACCGATTACCACCGAAAAAGTTTTCGTTTAATTTAATATTGCTGTTTTATTGATGGGGCATTCCGCTGCTATGCCTGTAGTTATTTTAATTCCGAAAGTGCTATTATATAGTCGAATTCAAAAGGCTTTACAACCGATACCGACAATCGACTCATTTTTACAATTTGCATTTCACTTAATTTTTCATCTGCCTTAATTTCTGATAATGATACAGGCCTTTTTAGAGTTTTAAAAGGACTCAATTCTACTACACACCATGCAGCGTCTTCTGTTGTAGGGTCTTGATATGCCTCCTTTGTTATTTTTGCTATTCCAACTATTTCAAGACCCTCATTGCTATGATAAAAAAAAGCTAAATCGCCCTTTTTCATTGCACGCATATTATTTCTTGCGGAATAGTTCCGCACACCATCCCACACAGCCTTTTTATCTTTTTTAAATTTCTCCCAACTGTATTTAAAAGGTTCTGATTTTATTAACCAATAATTCATATATATAAATTTACATAATACTATTTTGAAGGTAGAGCATTTAATATTTAAAAAATATTCGCTGTAATTAATAATTTAATGGGATTACTTTTGATTTTTTTACTGTCGATAGGATAACCATTGTTGTTGCATTTGAAATTTCAGAAATATTTCTTATTTTATCCATTGCTAAATTTTCATAGGATGCGATATCCTCTACCATTATTTTAAGAACGTAATCTGAAGACCCCGTTACATGGTAACATTCTATTATTTCCGGAATTTCATTAATTTGTTTAATAAAATTTGGAATTGCATTCCCCCTTGTTTGCGCCAATTGAACTAACATAAATGTTTGTATTCCCATGCCAAGCCTTTCTACATCTAATTCGGCATGATAACTTTTAACAATTTTAGCTTTTTCAAGTTTTTTAACTCTTTCAAAGGTTGGTGTAGCAGACAAACCAACTTTTTGAGCAAGATCCAAATTGCTTATTCGACCATTCTCCTGTAATTCTTTTAAAATTTTAAAGTCTGTTTTATCTAGTTTTTCAATTTTTCCCATAATTTTTCGCTGATTTTTCCGCAATATAATAGAAAAATACCCTAAAAGAAAATATTTATTTATATTTTTCCTCCCTCCAGATTTAGCCTATTCCACTAGAAAACAAATAAATTCAGGAATATTTACCTGCTAAATTTATTTTTTAAAGTGCTAAATTGTTAATAACTTTATTAAAATACTGTTTTTTACTTAAAAACAATATCCTATCCTTGCCGAACAAAAATTCTAGCTATCAAATTTTATTAGGAATAAAAAACTGGTTTTTGAAAAAATTTAAGAACAATAAACTAACGAATATAATAAAGATGAAAAAAAAATTACTTTACTCCTTCATTGGATTGGCAACAATTGTCAATTCTGCAAACGCTCAAAACATACGTTGTAGCAGCATGGAAAACCTAGAAAGATTAATCCTTGCCGACCCTTCCTTAGAGATTCGCATGGCTAAAATAGAAAAAAATAGCCAAGAAATAATGTCGAAAAATGCTAATCAAGGCAGTATTAGTTCCTCCTCTATTATTAACATCCCTGTAGTGGTGCATGTCCTTTATAATTCATCCGTTCAAAATATTAGTGACGAACAAATTTTCTCGCAAATCGACGTATTAAATGAAGATTTTAGAAGACTAAATACCGACAAAGTAAATACCCCTTATGGATTCGAAACAAATGCTGCCGATGTTGAAATTAACTTTTGTATGGCATCTACTGATCCGAATGGAGATGCAACATCTGGCATCATTCGTAAGTTCACCTCCGCAAACTCTTTTTCTAGCGATGATGGTGTAAAATACAATAGTTATGGCGGCGACGACGCATGGCCATCCGGGAGTTACCTTAATATCTGGGTTTGCAATTTAGGAGGTGGGCTGCTTGGTTACGCTCAATTTCCTGGTGGTCCAGACTCTTCGGATGGGGTTGTTGTTAATTACAATAGTTTTGGAAGAGACTTCTCTACGGATGCGCCATATAATAAAGGAAGAACTACAACGCATGAGGTTGGTCATTGGTTAAACCTTCGTCATATATGGGGTGACTCAAGTTGTGGTAACGATTTTGTGTCGGATACTCCTACACAACAAACAGCAAATTATGGTTGCCCATCTTTTCCAAATTACTCTTGTTCTAATAATTTAATTGGTGACCAGTTTATGAATTACATGGATTATACTGACGATGCTTGTATGAACATGTTTTCAATAGGGCAAAAGGACAGAATGAAATCATTGTTTGCATCAGGTGGCGAAAGAGAAAGTTTGACTTTTTCTGCTGGATGCTCTGGCATTACCCCCCCCCCAGCACCAATCGTAACTACCTTAACAATAGGCACAGGAACAAGCACCATGGTAGCACCTTATGGAACTTATTACATGGATGAAAAAACACAATTTATTATTACTAAATCGGAACTTATTGCTGCCGGATATTCCGTTGTTAAAAACTATATTGAGTCCCTTGCTTTCGAAGTTTATAGCGCAAGTGGGCAGGAAATGAAAGACTTTACAATTAAATTAGGCGCTACCTCGTTAAGTTCTTTTAACTCAAACACCTATTCAGACAACTCTTTAATGACAACCGTATATTCTGCTAATCAAAGTGTGGTTGAAGGATGGAATACGCACACTTTTACTACTTCTTACAATTATTCTGGCACTAATAATTTATTAGTTGAAATATGCTGGAATAACGATAATTATACTTCCGATACAAGAGTTTATTGCACTGCTTTATCCACCAACAAGACTATATTCAAACAACAGGATGATACTGAAAATGGCATTTGTTCCGCTTCCATAGGAACAAAGGGCTTGAAACGGCCAAATGTTCGCTTAACAATGGGGGCGACTTCACTTGAAGAAAAAAACTTAGCTATAGCAAATATATCAGAGCCAACTAAAACCTTCGATTTGTATCCTAATCCTACTTCCAGCCATTTGAACATTAATTATCAAATAAAATCGGCTACCTCAAACGTCATATTTTCTGTTTATAACATGATGGGTGCTTTGATAAATACAATTAAGGAAGAAAATGTTGCAGCAGGTGAGCAAAGTCTTTCATTAGATTTTTCTTCTTATGATAATATGTCGGATGGGATTTATTTGCTGTCTTTAAATATTAACGGATCTATTCAAACAAAACATTTTGTATTCAAGCGCTAAATACACCATTATCAAACTATTTTAATCCTAGTTTTAGTTATACTTAAAAAAACAATTGACCTCGGATAAAAAATCAATGATAAAGGCAGGTATTAAATATTTAGAAATGCGAAATTAAAATTAATTAGTCTATGTCCATAGGGTCAAACATTTTCAAATTATGCAAATTTTAAGCTTCAGAATTCTGGATTTCAAATTTTTGAACCAAAATTGTTCTGTTTGAAACAAAGCCAATAACGGTGGTCATTGCGAGGCTTTTTTAGCCGCAGCAATCTCATATATTGGTGTGAGATTGCTTCAGTCGTGCCTCCTTCGCAATGACGTTCTAAGTTTAAATGCCGACTCTATGGACAGGCGCTAATTAAATATTTTCTAATTCAGCCTTCACAAAGTTTGCAAGCTCTTTAACATACTCCTGTGAAAAATCAAATTTTATGCCCGCCGTTCTATAAATTTCCGGAATTGATTTGGTATATCCCAGCCGCAATGCTGCTTCATAAGAATTTAATGTTTGTTCCGGATCTTTCTTGTAATTGCGCCATAAAGCTATTGCGCCTAGTTGCGCCATACCATATTCGATATAATAAAATGGAACTTCAAAAATATGCAATTGATTTTGCCAAAGGCGTGCTTTTACATCTTCTTGACCATCCCAATTAATTACCTTTCCATTAAATACATCCATTATTTTCAGCCATTCGTTCGACCTTTCTTCGGCCGTATGATTAATATTTAAATATATCCAATGCTGAAAATTATCTACTGCAGCAATCCACAAAAGCGTTTTTAAAGCTTTTTCTAATTGTTCTTTTTTTGCACGCTTTAATTCCTCTGGATTATTGAAAAACACATCCCAGTGCTCCATCGAAATTAACTCCATTGACATGGAGGCTAACTCTGCAACTTCAGATGGTGTACTTTTAAAATTGGTTAATTCTAAATCACGCGTAACAAAAGAATGGATCGCATGCCCTCCCTCATGAACCATTGTTACCAAATCGCGATGCGTACCCACAGAATTCATAAATATAAAAGGAACCCCTGTTTCATATAACGGGTAATTATATCCCCCAGGAGCTTTCCCAATACGCGATTCTAAATCCAAGCGGCCCATAGCTTTCATCGTTTCTATATATTCAGCATAAACAGGTCTTACTTTATTAAAACATGCAATCGTTTTATCTACAAGGTCGGCAGCATCAGAAAAAGGCCTTAACGGAGCCCTTCCCTCCACATCTACTTCGGTATCCCAAGGCTTTAGGGCATCTAATTTTAATGAAAATTTACGTTCCAAATCCGACGCCTCTGCTAAGGGAAGAATTTCTTTGGCTATCGACTGATGAAAATCATAACAATCTTTAATGGAATAATCGAAACGCCCAAGTTCGTCAAATTTATAATCACGATAATTTAAAAAGCCTGCATTTAATGCCACTTTATGACGCAAATGAATGAGTTCTGTAAACAAAGTATCCAAAGTAGTTTTATCTACTTCTCTTCTCTGCTGAATTTTATTATAAATAATCTCACGAATTCCCCTATCGGTATCTTTCATAATGCTGGCAGCCTTTTGCAAGGTAATTTCTGCTGAACACCATTCTACAGTCATAGCAGCCGAAATAGCCCCATATTTCTGCGAATCTATTGCTATTTTAGTAAGCAATGAAATGTTTTCTTCCCGATATAAATCCAATTCATTTTTTATTCCGCGAAAGTATATGTTGTATTTTTCTTGATCCAGTTCTTTTAGATATATAGATCCAACAAGCTTTAAATTAAGCCTATTGCTAAATGGCGCAATAAAAGGCTCTATTTCATTAACAAAAAAATTAAAAGAATTAAGAAATTCTTGATTTGAAGTATCACAGGTCATTTTTATATAACGCCAAGCCATTTCTTCACTCAATACAGCTTCTAATTCACTGCGGTCGAAAAGCCACTTTTCCAATTCTATTGCAGAGGATATTTTACGACATTCTAAATCAACAAAAAACGATTCAATACTTGCCCAAGAATCTATTGACATATTAGCAGGCAAAAATTTACGCAACGGTTTCGCGATTAAATCTGGTGGTGTAGGATGCATTTTTTAGAGAAATTTAAAATGAATAAATATTCAAACAAAAAAGTTTCAATTTTTAAATTTTTAACATAAAGTAAAAAAATAAAAATTGAAACCTTAAAATATGTGAAAAGAAAAACTATTAGGCAACGCCTGTTTTTCTTACTCCTTGTGTTTTTACTTTTGAACTAGCTGTTTTCAATGGTTTTGATGAGGTTTCTTTTGCCTTTGTTTTGGCACCTACTTTAACATCTTTGGCAACCTTCTTTTTAGGTACATCTAATTTAGCTTTATCTTCTTCCTTTAGCGCTTCTTTTTTTCCTAGAAGACCTTCTTTATGAAGCGCATTGTACCAACTTATTACTTTTTTTATGTCGGAACAGTATACCCTTTCTTTATCGTATTGAGGAAAAACGACATTAAAATATGCTTTTAGCTCTGCGTCTGCTGATTTATGATCAATGGAATGTCCGCCATTTTCTTTGTCATAAATTTTTTGTAACACCACCTTTAAAGCCACCTCTTCGTCAGTAGAATAAATTCGAACTTCCTCTAAAGTGCTTACTTTATTAGCAGCATAAACCGGTATGCGCTTTTTGTCTATTAAGGCCTCTACAACAAACCCGCTTTTTGTTTGAGCAACAACTTTATAAAGTCCACTCATTCCTGCAATTGAAATAATTCCGCTTAAATCCATAGTATTTTTATTTTGTGCAAATATATATAAAATTTATTTGCCATGTATATACAATTAAATATGAAATTATTGAAAAGCTAACAAGAACATGCAATTTGGGAAGTTCTTGTTTTATTGATTCTTTTTTTGTCAATAATTTTATCTGTAAGTAAAGCTTTCAAAATAATTTCGACAACACAGATATATTAATAAAAACAGATGATTTCATTTTTTTTGCAAAAAACATCCTTATGAAAACGCTCGTGAGGAATGAACAAGCGCGATGCAGGGTTGCAGGTGGGGAGGAATCGTTTGTTCTTGATTTTTTGTTTCTTTTGTATCAAGACAAAAGAAAAATAGACAGTTTTTTAACCATTTAATTTGTGGATTTATTTAGAAAACTTAACTAAATTGAAATTTATCTTCTCCAATTATTATTTTAAATATTTTTATTACTATTTATATGATACGTTTTTTCTTAAAAACACCAATAAACTGAAAAACTTTTATTTATAAATATTATTAATTCAATCTTAGCAATTCTTAATTAACTGATAATTAATTGAAAAGGATGAAAAAAAAATTAAATGTGTTGATTTTTCATTATTTTTTTTGATATTATATACTTAACTATATCTTTGCATTCTAATAAACCTTAAAACATTAAAAAAATGTCAGAAATTGCAACAAAAGTAAAAGCTATTATCGTTGATAAATTAGGCGTTGACGAAAAAGAAGTAACAGCAACAGCAAGCTTCACAAATGATTTAGGAGCTGACTCTTTAGACACCGTTGAATTAATTATGGAGTTTGAAAAAGAATTTAACATTGCTATTCCAGATGATCAGGCTGAAAAAATTGCTACCGTTGGCGATGCAATAACTTACATTGAATCAAATTCAAAATAATCCCTAAACGATTTATTTTATGAAATTAAAACGAGTAGTAGTTACCGGACTTGGTGCTATTACACCACTTGGTAATAATGTTTCCGATTATTGGAACAATCTTATCGCTGGTGTTAGTGGTGCTGCGCCTATTACCCGATTTGATGCTTCAAAATTTAAAACACAATTTGCATGCGAAGTAAAAGGCTTTAATGTAGAGGAATATTTAGAACGCAAGGAAGCTCGTAAAATGGACCCCTTTTCTCAATATGGTATTTGTTCCGCTATACAGGCTGTGCGAGATGCTGGTTTGGATAAAGAAAATGCTTTTTTGCCTGACAGGGCTGGCGTTATTTGGGGTACCGGCATTGGTGGCTTGCAAACTTTTCAGGAAGAGTGCATGAATTTTGCTAAAGGAGATGGAACGCCCCGTTTTAATCCTTTTTTTATTCCTAAAATGATTGCCGATATCTGTTCAGGACATATTTCTATTATGTTTGGAATGCGCGGACCAAATTTCACTACTGTTTCCGCTTGTGCCTCCTCTACTAATTCAATTATCGACGCGGCGCTTTATATCCGTTTAGGTAAGGCTGACGTTATTGTTGCAGGAGGTTCCGAAGCCGCTATTTGCGAATCGGGCGTTGGCGGTTTCAATGCAATGCATGCCCTATCCACTCGCAATGATTCTCCTCAAGAGGCATCGCGCCCTTTTGATTTGGATAGAGATGGTTTCGTTTTAGGAGAAGGTGCCGGCTGTTTAATATTAGAAGAACTGGAACACGCATTAAAACGCGGTGCAAAAATATACGCCGAAGTTGCCGGTGGAGGCCTAACAGCTGATGCAAATCACATCACGGCACCTCACCCTGAGGGGCTTGGCGCAGTTAATGTAATGTTAAATGCATTGAACGACGCCGATATGAGAGCAGACCAAATTGATTATGTTAATGTTCATGGTACTTCCACACCATTAGGGGATATCGCTGAATCAAAAGCAATATTAAAAGTATTTGGGGAACACGCATATAAACTTAATATAAGTTCAACAAAATCAATGACCGGACATTTATTAGGTGCTGCAGGTGCCATAGAGGCAATTGCTGCTGTATTAGCCGTTAAAAATGATATCATTCCTCCAACTATCAATCATTTTAATGATGATCCCGCCTTGGATAATAAATTAAATTTCACATTTCATACTGCACAAAAACGAATAGTAAATGCCGTATTAAGTAATACTTTTGGATTTGGAGGGCATAACGCATCCGTTATTGTAAAGAAATTTATTGCTTCCAGTTCCTATTAATTCTATTAGAGCTGTTTTTAACTCTTTAATCATGGTTTCCCTTAGTAGAATTATTATTAAAGATCCTTTCAAATACAAATTTAAACCTGAGGTCAATAAATATTGTGAAAAATAAAACACCGCAGCTGTTTTATTAACTGATTTGATTGTAGCATAAAAATTTGCACCTATTTTAATATTGTAAAACCATCTGTTTTTATTGCTTTTAAAAACCTTACGAAGTAAAGCTTTCAAAATAATTTCGACAAAACAGATATATTAATAAAAACAGATGATTTCATTTTTTGCAAAAAATATTTTTATGAAAACGCGCGTGAGCAATGAACAAACGCGATGCAGGGTTGCCAAGTGGGGAGGAATCGTTTGTTCTTGATTTTTTGTTTCTTTTGTATCAAGACAAAAGAAAAACACACAGCTTTTGAACAATTTAATTTGCGGGAGTTATTTCGAAAACTTCACTTAAGGACAATTCTCTTTTCAATTTAAATAATTTCAATTCAACTTTTTCCTGTCAGAAAAAAATTATATTTTCTCTAATGCCTGCTTTAAATCATCAATGAGCAGTTCAGCTTGTTCTAGCCCAACATATATGCGAACTAAATTCCAAGGCAAAGGATTCTTAAAACTATTGCTTGCACCTAAAGCACAAACGGGGAATACTAAAGATTCGTAACCTCCCCAAGAGGCCGCCATCAGAAAGCGTTTAAGGTTATCACAGAACAATTCGACCTGATTTACATTTTCTACATTTAATATAACAGAAAACAACCCTCCGCCTTGCTTCATTTGTTTTTTAGCTAAAATTAATTGAGGGTTGTTATCTGAAAATGGATGATTCACTTGTTTTATTTTTGGGTGTTTCTCTAAAAAACGAATCACTTTTTGGGTGCTTTGAGCGCTCCTATCTACTCTAATTTCAAGTGTCCTCAAGCCACGCAAAATTAATGCTGCATCATTTGCCGAAATTATACTTCCAATGGTCATGTATTCCTCCGCCATCATTTTCATTATTCGCAATTTTGATCCACAAACTGCTCCTGCAACTACATCACTATGACCATTTAAATATTTGGTAGCCGAATGTAAAACAATATCAATTCCAAGAGTAATTGGATTTTGATTAATAGGTGAGCTATAGCTATTATCTAATATAGTACAAATGTTTTTTGACTTAGCCAGAATAGCTACCGCTTCAATATCTTGTAATTCAAATGTTAAGGAGTTGGGGCTTTCCAGATAAATTAATTTAGTGTTTTCCTGTATTGCATTTTCGAAATTAATTATCTCATTACCATTTATAAAAGTTGTTGTAACGCCATATTTCGAAAGATATTTCGTTAATAAATTATTCGTCCAGCTATAAGGCTTTTCAACACAAATAACATGGTCACCAGCTTTTACAATGCTCATCACAGCGGCTGCAACAGCGGCGCTGCCACTTGAAAAAACAAGTGCATCCTCGGCAAACTCCAGCGCCGCTATCTTTTTCCTAAGAATAGCTACTGTTGGGTTAAAACCTCTTGAATAAAAGGGGATTTCTAATTCCCTTTTTAACTCTTCTCTCATTATGGCTACTGTTTTAAAACAAAAATTACTTGTCTGAAATACAGGTGGTGCAACCGATCCGTAGTATTCTTCGCGTTCTTCTCCTAGGTGATTTAAAATATAAGAAATATCCATAAAGGCTTAATTTAAATTTTTGAAAATTACAATATATTTAACACTGTTGCGAAATATATTACAAATATAAGCCCCTCTTAGTAAAGCTTTCAAAATAATTTCGACAAAACAAATATATTAACAAAAACAGAGGCTTTCCTTTTTTTGCAAAAAACATCCTTATGAAAACGCGCGTGAGGAAGGTACAAACGCGATGCAGGGTTGCAGGTGGGGAGGAGTCGTTTGTTCGTGATTTTTTGTTTCTGGAGCCTGTCCTGAGCTTTTGCCGAAGGGTATCACGACAAAAGAAACACACACAGCTTTTGAACCATTTAATTTGCGCACAAATCCTATAAATCCTAGTTCAGACAATATTTTTCTACCGCTTCGCAGTTTACAACAAAAAAATTAAAAAAATAATCAAAAAAATTGTCAAATAAATACAAATAAATCAAATGCTAGTCTCTAAGGCAACGGAGCGAGAACCCGTAGGCCTTGTCGTCATTAGTCATATAGCTATGGCCACTGCCGATGAACAAGATCCGGCAGCTGGTATTGCTATTCTGAGAACTGCTCCAATAGTAGCCGTTAGTGCTGGGAGAAATCAGCAAGCCCGTGAAGAAGTTCATGTACCCAGTAGCATGCAATTTTAATACCGAATTATAAGTATCTGTATAATTATTCCAAGCACCATTTGCTTCCGCATTAGTCCATTCCGTTTCGGTAGG
>CAMBDK010000069.1 GCA_945865315.1 Chitinophaga pinensis
CATTTCCGTTTTGGAAATTAACATTTCCTAAAACTGTCTGGGATGCAATTTGTAATTTAAGAGCCGATAATGCAGGAACAGCAGAAGTATAAGCACCAGTGCCTACATAAAGTGCTAATTCTGGATTACAGAAATAAGCTTCCATCGTAGCATCTTCAGTATAAGGAGTTAATGAATTCCATTTGTCTTTCGATCCGATAGGAATAATTGCTTCGTTGGTTAATGGCATACCTAATCTAGATACTTGAACCCAAGCACCAGAATTTGTTGGTGCACCACCTGAACTGCTTAATGTTTTGGTTGCTTTTCTGCTAGCAGAAGCCCATACACCAATAACAAAATCAGAATCTAAAATATTTACTGCTGAACTTACACTTAAGCCAGTTTTTTGCAATGAGCTGATAGGTACTTTAATTGCAATGCTGTGAACATTTTTGTGTCCAACACCATCTACACCAAGACCTGCTCCGCGTGTTTGACCAAGGTCGAAAATACCTCCAAGGTCAACAAAGAAAGCGTCGTCAGACGGCCCACAATATACTTTCTCTCCACTAGTTGCAGTTAAAATTGCACTAGTTACAAGTGTTGCATAAGTAGTCCCTGGTAAACCAGCACCACCTCCAATAGAACGCGGTCCTATGTATGGAGGAGGAACAGCTCCATTTGAAACAATTGTGGTAAATGAAGTACCACCATCTACACTTTTTTCACATGTATAAGTAGTTTTCAAATTTTCTTTTCCTAAACGAATATTAAAAAATGTAGTAGAATCTTCGTTTGTTTTTGAAAAAGTGAAACGATAAGTGATATCATCACCTGTTGTACCATCATTTTCTATGTGTATTTCGTAACGGATATTTTCTCCGAAAGAAGCATAGTTAGGTCCACCTTGTGGTAATTGAAGTGGAACATAATTTGCAATAATAGTAACTGTATTTGTATCGTCAGGACTTCTGAATGCATACAAATCAGTATTGTCTGCCAATGGGTCATTTGCAATCAATGGCGCTTCCCTATGGCTAGAAGCCTCCACATAATTTTTTTGAGAATCCCAAACACCAATAGCTAATGCTGCCGCAAGAACTCCTGTTAATGTTAAGATTGTTTTTGTAGTCTTTCTCATTTTTTATTTAATAAATAGTTTAATTACCTTCAGTTTGCTGTTGCCCAATTGTTTAATTTTTTTGTTTATTTATAAGCCAATTTTTTCATTGCTCGAAAATTGAATACAAAAATATGTTTTTAACTTTTTTTTATTTAACGGCTACAAACCTAATAATTATTTTTAAGAATTATATATATATTTTTTTTTTTTAAATCAATCTGAAAATCAATTAATTAGCTATTTTTCACTTCCGGTTTGTTAATTTTTTCGATGAGAATTGATATATATTCGATTAATTTTTGTCTATTTAATTGTAAATTTATTTATAATTCGATTTATTTTTTATGTTTTTATGTTTGAAAATATATTAAAATTCAATAATAAATAATTATAATGAAATAAATATTTTTTTTATATTTGTATTAATTAAAAACTATAAATTTAATTGTTTAAAAATGGCTATTTATTGTTTTAAAATATTTTTTGAAGACAACGAAGAAGTTTTTCGCGAAATTGAAATAAGATCCACTCAAAACTTCGAAGACTTTCATAATATAATATTGAAATCCATAAATTTCGAAAATTTATATGAAGCTTCTTTTTTTATTAGTGATGATTTATGGCACAAAGGGAAGGAAATTAGGTTAAAACCTTTAATTAATAATAAAATTGAAAGCAATGTGCTGCAAATGAATCAATTTAAAATGGCTTCTTTAATTGAGGATCCACATCAAAAATTTGTATATGTTAATAACCCCAATTATTCCTGGACATTGCTCATTGAATTGATGAAAATTGTGCCCGATGATGTAAAAGTAAAATATCCCATTTGTGTTAAATCTGTTGGTCTTGCTCCTAAACAATTGCAGAATTCAAATGTAATTCCTGTTCTGGCGGATATGGATGAAGTGGATGACAACTTGGATATAGAAAGCGACGAAGGCTATATGAATGCTCATGATGAAGAGGAAATAGCAGTGCTGGAAGGCGAAGAAGGCGAAGAAGATGCACAAGAATCAAATGAGGATGAAATGAGCGACGAAGAAGGGGATGAAAATTATTCCGAAACATTAACTGAAGAAGATTAATATTTAATCATTAATGCTTTTTTTTTATTTTAAATAAAGCTTTCAAAATAATTTCGACAAAACAGATATATTAAAAAAAACAGATGATCCCATTTTTTTGGAAAAAAAATGGCCTTATGAAAACGCGCGTGAGGAAGGTACAAACGCGATGCAGGGTTACAGGTGGGGAGGAATTGTTTGTTCTTGATTTTTTGTTTCTTTTGTATCAAGACAAAAGAAAAACACACAGTTTTTGAACCATTAAATTTGCGGATTTATTTCGAAAACTTCACTAAGGGATTGGGACAAAATAACCTTTATATTTTGACTTGTTCTTTTGTTCTTTTTCTGCGTTGTAAAATCGTTAAATAGCTAAGGCTATTCGCCTCATTTACGCCTTTAAAAAGAACAAAATTACTGCGCCAATTCTGTAAACATCATTTCGTCCCAAACCCTATGGTAGGATAAAGGACTAAACAAATGCTTTACTTATAGATAAAACCAGCTGTTTTTATATATTTGCATTTTGTACTCAAGTTTTATTTCAATATAAAATGTTATCCCGAAATTTAATAATTATAGCCGGACCAACAGCGATTGGGAAAACTTCCTTGAGCATAGAAATAGCTAAAATTTATAATTGTCCCATACTATCCGCCGACTCCCGCCAGTTTTATAAAGAAATGGATATTGGTACCTCTAAGCCTACAGATATTGAAATGGAAGGAGTCCCTCATTATTTTATTAATTCGCGTTCCGTTACTGATGAATATAATGTAGGTAAATATGAAAATGATGCTATTAATTTAATAGAAACATTATTTCAAACAAATAGCTGTATTATTTTAGTAGGAGGTTCTGGCCTTTTCATTAATGCTGTCTGTTGTGGTTTTGATGAATTGCCGCAAGCCAATGAAGAAATAAGAAATGAAATAAATTTATTATTTACAAGGCAGGGTATTGAAGGATTGCAGCAGGCTTTAAAAAAGCACGATATAAATTATTATTTGAAGGTAGACTTGAACAATATTCGACGGATAAGCCGAGCACTTGAAGTTTGTTTATTAACGGGAAAAACATACACCGAGCTAAGAAAAGGGGAAATTAAAAATCGTAATTTTAATATTATTAAAATAGGTCTTAACGCATTGCGCCCGCTCCTTTATAGTAGGATAAATCAACGCGTAGATCAAATGATGTTGGATGGTTTATTGAACGAAGTAAAATCTTTACAGAAATTTAAACACTTAAATGCATTGCAGACGGTAGGTTACAAGGAATTGTTTAATTATTTGGAGGGGAATGCAGATTTTAAATCTACCATTGAATTAATAAAAAGAAATACCAGAAGATATGCCAAAAGGCAACTGACATGGTTTCTTAAGGATAAAGAAATAGAATGGTTTGAGCCATATCAATTACCGGAAATATTAACCTACATAAATAAACAAAAAATAGGATAGATTTTAGGCTCGTAAACATTTTTCAATAAAGAAATGACTGTCTTTAATGCTTAAATAAAGGAGAATAGGTCTAGAATTTTAATCCAAGGTTAAACATAATATGTGATTCTTTAATATTTAAATCATTAGAATTTTGATACCCCTGGTAATGTAATCTTGAAATGCCATACTTATAAGTTAATTCAAAAAAAACAGCTTTTGCTGAAGCTCTCAAATTATATTGTGTGCCTAATCCTCCAAAAATAAAAGTATTTAGCCTATTTATCTTCGAGTTTTCACCACGCTGAAAAATATCACTTAATAGGTGATGCTCAAAATTTAAATTAGCCTTTCCATCAAATACAACATTTCCTGTAGAATCATTGTTGATAACATAATACGAACCAATTATAAATCGAGCTCCCAAGCCACCAAAATAATAGGAGGTATATAAATTATCTTTCTCAAGGTTAAAAGCTCGCTTAAAGCCAATAGGGATATGTATTTCCTGAACCCTTATTTCGTGGGTATAAGCAAATGTTTTATCAAATAAATAAGTACTCCCTGGTGCAGAAAAATAACCCCTAAAGGAAAGTCCTTGGCTGAAATATTCCAAACCAATTAAAATATTGATTTTTCGGCCCAATAAAATTTCGCTCTTGTAAGATGCAGAGAAGCCACTCAGTGCTTTTGTATCAGCAGTGTGCATTGGGTGGTTTTTATAAAATGACAATACAGGTCCTAGGCTAATGCGGCTTTTAACTGCCCCCCTTTTATAATCACTGGGGTCTTGCGCGCATAGTGGCAGCAGACAACTAATACATAAAATAAATAATAAGTTTTTTTTATTTAGCCTCAAAACATTAATCTTAATTTGAGTTTACTATAAATATATTTCGAGTTTTACTCGATTTTAACTAAAAAATACAAAATTGAATAATAAAAAAAATATAAAAGATAAAAATTTTATGAAATAATATTTTTATCTTTTTCTTTTAATCTTCTATTTTTAAATTTAATAATTATAAACAAAATTATAAATTTATTCTGAAATTTTGTTTTTGATTTTTTTCTTAATTAATATCTTTTATGTTTAAATTTTTTTCACAAAAAAAGCCGTCTCAAAATTTTAATTCTGAGAAGGCTTTTTGAAAAATTATATTTTAAGAAATAAATTATTTTTTAATTTCTACCGCAGGCACAGGCAAAGGTGCTGGCACTGCTGGGGCAGCTGTAGTAGTTCCAGCAGGGTCTGGATTCACAACGCCCTTAATTTTAATAACTTTTGAAGGGGTATCTGCATTGGATGTTAAGGTGATAGTTTTTTCAAATGCTCCAATTCTATCCGTAGCATATTTAACTTTAATCACTCCTGTTTCACCTGGTCTAATAGGTTCTTTTGGCCAATTAGGTGTAGTACAACCACAAGATCCCTTAGCGTCAGAAATAATTAATGGCTCTTTACCTGTATTTGTAAATTTAAACTCACGATTTCCATCAGAATTATGTTCAATTGTACCATAGTCTACTACCTCTGATTCAAATTTGAATTTAGGAGCATTTGGATTTATTGGATTAGGTGTAGTTGTTTCGGGTGCTTGCGCATTTGCTCCTAGAGCAATGCAAGCCATTAAGCCTATTGATAATAGTGTTTTTTTCATTGTATTTATTTATTTTTATTATTAATTTATTTTGTTTTAATGTTTTAATGTTTTAATGTTTTTCAAATGGTGTTGCACCATCGTCTTTTTTGCCATTTGTTGGAAATGCTTCATCTGTGGATGCAGCGGAAACTATTCCTTTAATAGTAATTACTTTTTGAGGTGTTTTGGCATTAGAATTAATAGAAACTGTTTTTGAGAAACTACCAGGGCGTTTTGTATCGTAAGTAACTTTAATAACTTGAGACTCACCAGGCAAAATTGGTACATTTTTAGGATAGGTGGGCACGGTGCATCCGCATGATCCCTTTGCATCACTTATAATTAATGGTTCCGTTCCAGAATTTTTAAATTTAAATTCATAGGTCCCGTTACCAGCATAATCAATTGTTCCAAAATCATGGATGTCTTTTTCGAATGTCATCTCTGCCAGGGTGGAAGCAACTGCTACCGCTACCGGTTTTGGTTTTTCATCAACTTTATTTATAGCTTGTGCTTGAATAAACATTGTTGAAAGAAGGATATTGCCTATTGTTAAAAATATTTTACGCATGGTATAAAATGTAAAAATTAAAATATTAAAATTGTTTTATTTTTGTTTAAAAGCATAACGATAATCATGCCAAAAATCAAAAATAAAGTTTTTTTCTTAACTTTACCAAAAAAAAAACAAAGTACGTCAATTATTATGGAAATCCCCAAAAATTACGACCCTAAAATAACAGAAGATAAATGGTATGCCCACTGGATTAAGCATAATTTTTTTAAATCTATGCCCGATAATAGGGAACCTTATACCATTGTTATACCTCCTCCAAATGTAACCGGCGTGCTCCACATGGGGCACATGCTCAACAATACCATTCAGGATGTATTAATTAGAATGAAACGCATGCAGGGGTTTAATACTTGCTGGGTGCCTGGTACCGACCATGCATCCATTGCTACAGAAGCCAAAGTGGTAGCTTTATTAAAAGAGAAAGGAATTAAAAAGACGGATTTAACACGGGATGAGTTTTTAAAATACGCATGGGAATGGAAAGATAAATATGGTGGAATAATTCTTAAACAATTAGAAAAATTAGGCGCTTCTTGTGATTGGGACCGCACTCGTTTTACCATGGAAAATGATTTGAGCGAGGCTGTAATTGATGTATTTATTGACCTTCATAACAAGGGTAAAATTTATAGAGGTGTAAGGATGGTTAACTGGGATCCTGTAGGATTGACAGCTGTTTCAAACGAAGAAGTTATTCATAAGGAAGTGAATTCTAAATTATATTTTGTGAAATATAAAATAGAAAATATTGCCAATAATACTGATTCTAATCAAATTGATGAATATATAACAATTGCCACAACGCGCCCTGAAACAATATTAGGGGATACTGCCGTTTGTGTGCATCCTGAGGATATTCGATACAAACATTTAAAAGGCAGACGGATTATTATACCTATTATAAATAGAAGTGTGCCCATAATTTTTGATGATTATATTGATATTGAATTTGGTACAGGAGCTTTAAAAGTTACCCCTGCCCATGATATTAATGATTATAATTTAGGAGTAAAGCATAAACTAGAAGTAATTGATACTATTTCTGAGGATGGTAAAATGAGCAGTGCTGCAAAGTTTTATATTGGTGAAGATCGCTTTGTTGTTCGAAAGAAAATTGCAAAAGATTTGCATGAAATGGGCCTCATTGTTAAGATTGAAGATATAAAAAATAAGGTTGGCTATTCCGAGCGCACGGATGCCGTTATTGAACCTAAATTAAGTATGCAATGGTTTTTGAAAATGGATGAAATTTCAAAGCCTGCATTAGAAAATGTGTTAAATGGTGAAATAAAATTAATTCCTGAAAAATTTACAAGCACCTATAAACATTGGATGGAGAATGTTCATGATTGGTGTATCTCTCGCCAATTATGGTGGGGACAGCGCATCCCTGCATGGTATGATAACAAAGGGGTGAGTGTAGTTGCAAAAACGCATGAAGAAGCGCTTCGGATTTATCAAATACAATATCCAGGATCTGAAAATATCACACTTAAACAAGATGAAGATGTATTAGATACATGGTTTTCATCTTGGTTATGGCCTATAAGTGTTTTCGATGGCTTTAAAAATCCAAGCGGCCCAGATATAAAATATTATTATCCAACAAATGATTTAGTTACGGCTCCTGAAATTTTATTTTTCTGGGTAGCCCGCATGATAATTGCTAGTTATGAATATGTAACGCAGGATGAAAAAGAAAATGCACTTAAAATAAAACAAAATAAATTAAGTATTTTTAATTCTAAAGGTGCTAAGCCATTCACAAATGTTTATTTAACGGGTATTGTAAGGGATAAACAAGGTCGTAAAATGAGTAAATCCTTAGGTAATTCTCCTGATCCTATTGAATTGATTGAGAAATTTGGAGCTGATGGCGTTCGTGTTGGCATGTTGTTATGTTCTCCGGCAGGCAATGACTTACCATATGATGATAGCATGTGTGAACAAGGACGTAACTTTTCCAATAAAGTATGGAATGCATTTAGGTTAATTAATGGCTGGAAATCAAATTTAAATACAATTTCGGATAAAGAAAATAGCGGAAATGCCGTAAATAAAATTGCAATAGAATGGTTTGAAGCAAAATTTAATAGGCAGTTATTAATAATTGATGATTTATTATCGAAGCATAGGATTAGCGAAGCATTAATGTGCACTTATAAATTCGTTTGGGATGATTTTTGCGCCCTTTATTTGGAAATGGTAAAACCTGAATTTCAGGATGGGAAGTCATTAGCAATGGATAAAACTACTTATGATGCAACAATAATATTCTTCGAAAAAATATTAAAAGTATTGCACCCATTTATGCCATTTATTACAGAAGAAATTTGGCATTTAATTGCCCAACGTACCGAAAAAGAATGTATCATAATATCTGAATGGCCTATAGTTAAGCAAGATAACAATAAAATTGTTGATGATTTTGAAGTTATAATGGAAGTGATTACGAATATTAGAAATATTCGTAAACAAAAAAATATTTCGCCAAAAGAAAAATTAAATGTTTTTGAAAAAGTTAATCAGGGTGAAATTTCCAATGTTTACAATGGAATAATAATAAAGCTGTGCAATTTGAATAGTTATGAATATGTAAATAAAAAAGTGGATGGATCTGTTTCATTTGTGATGAAACATGCTGAATTTTTTGTTCCAGTTTCTCAAAACATTAAAATAGAGGATGAAAAGGAACGTTTAGAAAAGGATCTAGAATATAATAAAGGCTTTCTGTTGTCGGTAGAAATAAAGCTCTCCAATAAAAAATTTGTTGTAAATGCGAAGCCTGAATTAGTGGCAACCGAAAAGAAAAAACAAGCTGATACAGAGGCTAAAATTAAAGCAATTGAAGAACAATTAATGAGTTTAAATTAAGCAGTTTTTTTAATTATTAATTTTTTAAAATAACTTCCTGCCTTTAATAAGCGGGAGCCATACCATGAAAATAATTCTCCATCTACTAAAATTATTTTAGAATTGGGGCATAAGTTTTGAATTTCTTGAATGTGCTTTTCTTTGAAAGGGTAGGGCTCTGATGAAAGTAAAATTAGCTCGGGCATGGCCTCGGCAATTTTTTGTTCACTTACCTCAAAATAACGTAAGTTTTTGGCAAATATATTGTTGAAATTACAATGACTTAGCATATCATTTATGAACGTATTGCTGCCTGCCACCATAAAGGGTTTTCTCCAAATTAAGTATGCTACAGATGTACTTACCGATAGTTCCTTCTTAAAATTGAGCAGTTGCATAAACTCTTCAGTAATTTTTAATTTTATTAAGGATGCTTCTGTTGGCCTTGAAACCAATGCGCCTAACTGAACAATCATATTTAATGCGTCGTTTAAATTATAAATATCACTCATCCATACTTTATAATCGGTCATTAATTTTTCAATTTGTTCTTTTTCATTCTCCTCTTTGTTACCAATAATTAAATCAGGATTTAATTGTTCTATTTTTTTAAAATTGATATTTTTAGTTCCACCAACTCTTGTTTTACTGTAAAACCATTCAATGGGATGTATACAAAAATTGGTTAAGCCAATTACTTCTTTATCTAACCCTAAATCATATAATAATTCTGTTTGCGAGGGAACAAGCGATATAATTCTTTTAGGAGGGTATAGAATTTCGATTTCTCTATTTAGCTGATCGGTATAGAAAGGCATTTTATAAAAGAATATTAATTATAAAATAATAGTTTCATTTTATATTTTTAAATTGCATTGTCTGAGCAATGTTGTATTGAAATTTATTTTGAGAAAAAGGTTTTAGACCATAAAACCGTAGCCTTGATTTATTGTTGTATTTTTTTATTTATCAATATTCAGTATTTGTTTTTTTGCTGGCATGGGCCCCCTTTTAAAAATAATTAAGCCATTGAGAAAATTCCGTAAAAGTTGATCGCCACACTCTTTGTAATTTGCCTGGTCGGGTTTACGATAGAGTGCATTTAATTCACTTTTAGAAATTTCAAAGTTAGCCAACTTAAGAATTTTGACTACATCTTCATCTTTAAGTTCGAGTGCAACACGTATTTTTTTGAGTATGTCGTTATTGGTTAGCATTAATTATTTGTTTTTATTATTTCCAATTATATTTCAGTAAATTTAATTAAAATATGCCATGTTTTATAATTTCCTAATTTTTATATATTTTCAAAAAACATTTAGCTGGTCCTAGCGTCGATTTTTTAAAAATTGAAAAAAAATTAAAAAAATAATATAAAAACTGTGTTTAATAATTTACTTGGTTTTGGTCTTAAATTTATTTATTGCATTTGAAGTAAATTCAGAAAGTACAAGCTGGCCGCTTATTTCGGCACGTTCTAACAATAGTGTATCCCAGTTTTCTGTGCCCTTCCAAAATATTTTTTTGAGTATTTTCATTGCTTCAGGATTTGACTTTGTAAGGTTAATTGCTAAAACGGTAATTGCAGCATCCAACTCCTCAAGTGTTTTAAATAATGCTGCATATAATCCTTTTTCTTTTGCCCATGTTGCATTGTGCCACTCGGTAGCGTTAATAGTTAAGGATGTGAATGCGGCGGTACCTATTTTACGTTCCACAGCTGGACCAACAACAAAAGGTCCTATGCCAACAGCTAATTCGCTAAGTTTAATTGCTGCATCGTCAACAGCTAAAGTATAATCTGCTGCTGATGCAATGCCAACACCACCGCCAACAGCTTTACCATGGACGCGAGCAATAACAAATTTAGGAGCTTTTCTTATTGCATTAATCACCATAGCAAATCCAGAAAAGAAGCGTTTACCAGTTTCGAAATCTTTGATAGAAATTAATTCATCGAAGGAAGCTCCTGCACAAAATGTATTTCCTCCATCACTTTTTAAAATAATAACTTTTGCATTATCATCCTCACCTGCTTTAGTTATTTCATCAGCTAATTGGTTTAATAGGTTTGTTGGTAATGAATTACTTTGGGGATGATAAAATGAAATTGTTGCAATGCCATTTAAAATGGTTGATTTTACGTATTCCTTTTCCATCTATACAATTAGGGATTAAGTTAAAAGTGATATTTCTTAAATAAAAATTAATAAAATTGCATTCCTTTTCAGAGATAAAAAGTTTAAAACGATAGTTTTAAAATTACCCAAAGGCTTCATTTTAATATTTTATTCCTGCGAATATATAAAAAAAAACACCCTGATTGCTCAGAGTGCCCTTGATAAACTAAATAAATGCTTAACCCTTAATTAAATAAATATTAGTTCATGCAATATGCTGGTAACTTACCTTCTTTGATTAATTGCGTACTTTTCTGTTTATGCTCTTCAAAATTACCAAAACATAAGGCGTCCAACACTTCTGATTTTGTCATTTCAACACTTCCTAATTCTATTTTAATTTCATTTTCGCAACGTTCTACGTATTTCAAAAAACGCTCTGGAGCCCAAATATATTGGGTTTTATGCCAATCTGGTTGCGAACGATCAATATCAAACTCAACAGGTAGATCTTCACCAAGTTTAATATTAGTTTTAATATCTAAACCTTCAAAACGTTTAGGAATCAACCTGTTATCGAAAATCAATGGACGTGAGATTTTAATAACGTGTTTTTTCTTTTTAACATCTACCATCGCCAATCCCTCTATAGTTAAACCTTTTTTCTTAAGGTAACCATACTTTGTCTCAAAACTTTTTAAAATTCCAAACATGATTAAATGATTAAATGAATAAATAATTAAAATTAAGTTACAAAGATATACAATTAATTCCTTAATAATTAATGAATTAAAATGTAAATTTCTAAAAATAGAAGTTTAATTGAGTAAATTTAGATGAAACTGAATTATTATCGCATCAAAATAGCTTAATCCCCTATGTAAGCCATATTTATTATTTTAGAAATTAAATGCTTGATTATCAAATATTTGCGTATTTTAAAATTTCTTAAATTATTGGGAATGCAAACAAGGTAGGCCTTAGGTAAAATTAAGGACTTTTTTTAAAAATGATTTTTTTTGATGATTTTATGAAAATAAACAGTTTTTTAGGAGTCTTTTTATTTTTCAGGTGTCTGAAAGTTTTATAAAAAAGGTCGAAAAACTTAAGGTTTTAATACCAATAAAAAAATGAGCGGGATTTATTTCGATTTTTTGTTTTTAAAATGCTATTTTTTTGCTGATTTATAATTTTTCCAATAGCAAGTTTGTTTACTCAATAATTTTAGTTTTGCTTTCTTGCTTTTTTGCAATTAAAGTAAAAGTAAAAATAAGTGGGGGGACTTTATAAAAAAAAAGCCCCGCCCAATTGATCCAATCCTAAACTAAGGGGAAGGTTTGGATCCCTCTGGTCTTACTTGTCTTTAAATTGTATCGCATCTGCCTTATCCATATCGAGGCTTGTAAAAATAATTCCTTCGGCTTTTGGATATTCCTTTTTTACTTTACGAATCATGCTGTTTAGCATTTCTTCTGGTTTTCCAGTCAAAACAAGAACTTTTTTTACACTACCTAAATACTCATATTGGCTTGTCGGTTTATTCAATATAAAAATATAAAGTCCTTCTTTTTGGTCTACGGAGGCTGAGCTTTTGTCTCCAGTAATTGTAAATGCTGTCAATAAGAATGCACTTATGATGAGTCCTAACACTATTTTTTTCATTTATTTATTTATTTATTTATCTCCCTACTCGTTTGGCTTTTCGATATCGCCCCGTTTTTATAGTGTTTGCTGGTCTCCACTGTTTTTGCTGAGATTATCAATTACGGACAACAATGTTTTAATATAATTTTACTGTTGTACACCCTTTAGATGTTATTGTTACAGACCCTGACCAAGTTGATGTACCCGGAGAAACTTCAGCAGCGCTATACGAATATGTGCCTGGTGCAGCAGTATATGTAAAACAACCTGCATCACCACAATCAGGGTTACTTGCATAATCAACTGTAATATTACCGCTTGTATTATCAGCCATTAAAACAACAACAGTTTCTAAACTACTAGAAGTTAGGTTCCAAAAGGTTGCACTTCCCTTATAAGTGCAATTTCCATCATCTTTTTCCGCACTCGACTTAAAATTAGTTGCAGAAGAATCAGTGCAACCTGTTTCTTTTTTACAACCCACAAAAGTTGTTGTGCTAAAAAGCACAAGTCCACATAATAACATTTTTACTTTTTCCATTTTATTTTGTTTTTTTATTTCTCTACTCTTATGGCTTTTCGATATCGCCCCGTTTTTTATAGTTTTCGCTGGTCTAAACTTTTGAATGTGTAAATATACAAATGTATTCTTATAAGAGTACATAAAATATATTTAGTTGTTACACATTGGCAAAAAAATGGTCAATGATTAAAGAAAAGGATGTTTTAAAGGATTTTTTAAGTCAAATAGGAAATTCTATAAGGGAAAAGCGGAAAGACAATGCGATGTCATTAGAAAAACTTGGACTTGAAATAGGATTAACTCGTATGCAGGTTCATAGGATTGAAAAGGGGTATAATATAACAATGACAACATTATTAAAATTATCTCTTGCGCTAGGAATTAAGCCAAATGAATTGTTGAAATTTGATTCTAATTTTAAAAAAGAAGACCTTGAAAAGCTTGTAAATATTAGTAAAGGCAATAAAGCTAGAGGTTTAAAGTAGAATTTTTATTTCATACGCCTGAAAACTATTTACAGGATATCCAACAACGATTATAGCTGGCCTATTATAAGGATTAACTTTTTATATTCAACGGAATAAAAAAATATTATAAAATTGCAATCACACTAATTTCGACATTAACATTTAATGGTAGTTTTGAAACTTGAACGGTTTCTCTGGCGGGATAATCACTTGTAAAATAAGAGCCATATACTTCATTTACCATTGCAAAATCTTTCATGTCGATCATGAAAATAGAGGCTTTGCAAACATTTGAAAAATCCATGCCGGCATCATTCAGAATATTTTTTATATTCTCCATCACCTGTTTGGTTTCTAATTTAATATCAGAAAGTATAAGTTCACCAGTGTGCGGATGCTTGGCAACTTGACCGCTAATAAAAAGTGTATTTCCCTTTAAAACAGCATGACTATATGGACCTATTGGGGCAGGTGCATTTTTTGAGGTAATGATTTTTTTCATTTTTAGAATAGAGAAATAAATATTAAAAAATATTATTTGGTAGAGAAATTCTCAATTTCCGCATTACATAATCCTTGTTTTTATTAGTTTATAGGATGTTTTTTTCTTACGGTATTAATTATTAGATCGTAATTAATTTAATTTGATCAATAAAATAGGTGAAGTTTTCGAAATAACTGCCGCAAATTAAATGGTTCAAAAACTGTGTGTTTTTCTTTTGTCTTGATACAAAAGAAACAAAAAATCAAGAACAAACGATTCCTCCCCACCTGCAACACTGCATCGCGTTTGTTCATTCCTCACGCGCGTTTTCATAAGGATATTTTTTGCAAAAAAAATGAAATCATCTGTTTTTATTAATCTATCTGTTTTTGCGAAATTATTTTGAAAGCTTTACTAGGCTGTTTTTAATTTTGTTCTGCATTTTCAAATTTAACAATGTCAACAGCAAAATCCATAAAAAATTTATGTGCTGATGTGAACATAAAGCGGTTGTCCGAAGTTTTTTCAATAATATTTCTTCGGTTAAGTGTATTAATGAAATTTTTGCGCGAATCAGTATCTTTAAGTTGTTTATTGGATAAAATTAAATCAATATAGGATGAATTGGTAAAATAGTTTTCAATTTCATCTACTTCAAATTCACTAAATTGAATAAGTTCCATAAAATTTTTCCCTTCCCTATCAATTTCATAGGATAATATGGCAATAAAAATGCATATGTCGCGCGATAAAGTTTCGTTGGATTCATCAGAAACCAAATAAACAAAATCTTGGGTAATTTTTAAGTCATAGTTGAAGGATGCTTTAAAAAAATAGGTATAGGATTGCTCGTTATCTTTTAATACAGGATAAGTTCGTTCTTGTGGTAAAATAAATTTACCACTCATTAAATCTTCTACAATTTGGCGATGGTGATTAGGAAATTCCATATTTAGTAATTGTTATTTTAGGGACAGTTAATGTTAAGTCGTTAATTTTTATTTTATCAAACTCTGGTTTTTTACCAAAATCTCTTTGGATATCTTCATCAAAAGCAAGAGTAGTAAGAGCAAAAAACTTTTCAATTTCTACTTTTTTATATTCTTCCTTTAAAGTTTTATTGCACCATTTAAAAAAATCGGTAACAGGTAAATTAGATTTCAATTTCTCGGTAAAAAACTCTTTATCAAAAATCCATTTTTCGTCGGTATTTATTTCCTCTTCAAAATAAACTGCGGTATCATTTTTAAATTGCTCGAAAAGTTCCGAGGCATTAAAAAAGGTGTTTTTGGAGTATATATTGGTTCTTTTGCCCTCAAATATTTTAGGCACTTTTTGTTTATAAGGATTTTTCAAGAAAGTAATCCAGCCTGTTAAAATAATTGATTCGGTTCTTATGCGCTCAATGAGTGGTAATAATTCAGTTGTTAATATTTTTGACTGACGTAATAAATTATCGTTCACTTGTATCATTTGAAAATAAAGTTTTTCAAACAATACACGGGTATTTTCATCATCGCAAACTAAACGATGTTTATTTGAAAACTCAGAAATGTCATATAATTTATTAGCGATAGAAGCACTGTGATTAATATCTAATATTTTGTTTAGTGGAATAATATATTCGTCTATCCAGCGGGAAGCGCGAACAATTTTTTCGCGGTAATCAATTTTTTTTACATTAGCTTTTAATTCTCTTGTTTCATTTAATAAACTGATAGTATTTTTTTCTACCATTTCATAAAATGCTCTTATTTCACCAGCCAAATCAGTTAGTCGCTGGTTCAAAATTACTTTGTCACCTTTAATGTTATCTTTAATTTTACGGAATAATTCAGCTATTGACACATGGTATTTTTCAATAGTTTCAGGCAACATTGGTTTGAATTCGCTTAAAATAAATTCAATAAGGTTATAATAGACAGTACGGATTTCAAAATTATCGTTTACCGAATTTAATATTTTATAATCTATTAATTGCTGTTTTATATCTGTTTTGTGTTTCGTAATAATTTCATTCAATGCTTCAAAAGTAATAACACTATCTTTCGATTGTATTTCATACAGTTCATTGATGATTTCAAAATATTCTAATAAAAACCGCAGTATGGTTCTTGGCTCTGCTTTCATCATTTTTCTTTCAACCTTCCTTGACGGAGATATATAATTTAATTACTAATTTTTTTACTAATATTTTTTTCAACTATCGCATTTCTTTCAACGATAACAGCATTTTGTTTTTCATTGATATTAATTTTCCCTTTTGATGGATAAATAAAATAATATTTATTAAATCCTTCAACAGCATCAGGCGCAGCAAAAATTGGCAGGAAATAATGTTCTTTGCAAAATTTTACTATTTCAGGCCTGTTTTGTTTGTCGATGGTAGCAACTTCGTCAATAAATAAAGCAATTTTATTTTGTTCATCGGTAACTGCCAACCTGTTGATGATAGACATAATCATTACAAGTCTTATCATACGATCGGTACCATCAGATTCTACTTGGTTTGCGAGATCCACACGTTTGTCGGTTCCTTTTATATGAAGTAATAATTCGATATTAAACAATTCATCAAAACTTACTTTTCTGCCGCTATCCAGGTAGGTGTTAAGTACCTTTAAGTTTTCAGATTGGTCAAATTCAAAGCTCATTTGCCCGTTAAATTCTTGGATAGAAGCAATTTTCTTCAGCTCTCCAATGATACGTTCATTATCCAGCAAATCAATTTTCATCGACTCAATATTGGATATTCTTGTTTGTGATAGTTTTTCATTGAATTTGGTATATACAAATTGTTTAAACTCCTCATAACGTTTTAACAAGGTATATGCAGGATTGGCAAATTGAGTAGAAATACTTGATAATAATCCATCGATACTACGTTCTTTATCTGCCAGACAAGCAATTTCATCCTCTACAAAAAGTATAAATTGTTCAATATCTGCGCTGCTATTACGTAAGCGATATTTTAAATTTTCAAATATGGCATCTTTTTTTACTTTTAATTCAATTCTATCTTTTTGATGGATCTGTATTTTCGCATATATATAATCTAAATTATCGTTAGTTTCGTATTCTGTTACCGTTAAATTTATTGATTCTACTTCTATTTTGCGATCTTTTAATTCTCGTACACGAATTTCTATGTTACGTTTCTCTTCTTGTAATTTATCGAAAATTATTTGTTTTTGAGATATTTCTTTAACCAAAGTATTTAAAAACTCCTCCAATTCTTTCTTTTCATTCGAAAGGTTTTTTACCTCATTAGTAATTGTTTTAATTTGCTTTTCTAGTGATGGTTTGCTCTCTATGAGTTTTATTTTT
>CAMBDK010000070.1 GCA_945865315.1 Chitinophaga pinensis
TTTCGAAAATAACGAATTTTGAATTAATTGCAATTGGGTAAATAAATCAAGCTAAAATGCACCTGCGTATTGTTTTTCAAACTGAGTGAAGTTTTCGAAATAAATCCGCAAATTAAATGGTTCAAAAACTGTGTGTTTTTCTTTTGTCTCGATACAAAAGAAACAAAAAATCAATAAAAAACGATTCCTCCACACGTGCAACCCTGCATCGCTTTTGTACCTTCCTCACGCGCGGTTTCATAAGGATATTTTTTTGCAAAAAAATGAAATCATTTGTTTTTATTAATATATCTGTTTTGTCGAAATTATTTTGAAAGCTTTACTTTGTAATAAATAGTTTAAAAAAACAAAAAAACTTATTTCTTTTTTAAAACAACTTTTTTAGCTGCAACTTTTTTGGTTGCTATTGGTTTTGTTATTTTTTGTTTAAAAGGTTTTGATTTTTCTTTTTTCTTAAAACGACTGCCTTTACTTGCATTTTTAGGGTCTGCGGCAATATCCATACATTCTTGCAAGGACAATAAAATTGGGTCGGTCCCTTTAGGCAATTTAAAATTAACACTGTCTATTACCAAATAAGGACCCCAGCGGCCATTTAACAATTGTACCTCTGGATTTTCCGGGAACGATTTGATGTATTTATCAATTTCTGCTTGACGTTTTGCCAAAATTAATTCTATTGCACGATCAGAAGAAATTGTCATTGGGTCATCTTCTTTTTTCAAAGAAACAAAAACACTGTTGTGTCGCACATAAGGGCCAAATCGGCCAACAGCCACTACCATCTCTTTAGATTCAAATTCACCAACTGTGCGAGGCAGTTTAAATAAGTCGAGCGCTTCTTCTAGTGTAATTGTATCGATTCGTTGATCTTTTCTAAGACCAGCAAATTTAGGTTTATTATTTTCGTCATTACCTTCACCCAGTTGCGCCATTGGTCCATACCGCCCTATTCTTACATAAATATTTTTTTCAGTAAGTGGATCGAGTCCTAAAAGTCTTTCCCCGGAGGCGCGCTCCGAATTTTCAGAAGTCTCTACTACATTTTTATGAAATGGCTTATAAAACTCATTGAGCATTTTGGTCCATGAAATTTTCCCTTCCGCAATTTCGTCAAATTCTTCTTCCACCTTTGCCGTAAAATTGAAATCCATAATTTGAGGGAATTGCGCTAATAAAAAATCAGTGACAACCATTCCTATATCCGTAGGAAACAATTTAGATTTTTCAGCACCAGTACCTTCAGTTTTAACTTCTTCAATAATCTGCCCTGCTTTTAAAGTTGCTACATTAAAATTACGCTGCACCCCTTCCCTATCTTCTTTCACAACATATTCACGCTTTTGAATAGTTGAAATAGTAGGGGCATAAGTTGATGGACGTCCAATGCCCAGCTCTTCTAACTTTTTCACTAAACTAGCTTCGGTGTATCTAGCAGCATGGTGTGTATATCGCTGTGTGGCGGTAATATCATTTGATAATAGCAGCTCTCCTGCTACTAAAGGAGGCAACATGCCCTCTTGATTTTCTTCGGCTTCATCATCCGTTCCTTCCAAATAAATTTTAAGGAAGCCATCAAATTTTAATACTTCGCCTTGAGCAATAAATTTTTCAACAGCACCCGATACAGTAATTACAGCAGTAGTTTTTTCTAATTCAGCGTCACTCATTTGGGAAGCAATGGTACGTTTCCAAATCAATTCGTATAAACGTTTATCGGCAGCATCGCCTACTATTGTAGGCTTATCGATATAGGAAGGGCGGATAGCTTCGTGAGCTTCCTGTGCACCTTTTGATTTAGTTTTATATTGACGGAAATTGAAATATTTAGCTCCGTAATTTCCAGTAATTGCCTCTTTAGCCTGGTTTATAGCAGTTTCAGAAAGATTCACGGAATCGGTTCTCATATAGGTGATATTACCACTTTCGTATAATCGTTGCGCCACCACCATAGTTTGGGCAACTGAAAAACCTAGTTTACGACTAGCTTCTTGCTGCAAGGTAGAAGTGGTGAAAGGAGCAGAGGGGGACTTTTTAGATGGTTTTGTTTCAACACTTTCAATTTTAAAATCAGCTGTGGAGCATTTTTTTAAAAAAACAAGGGCCTCCTCCAATGATTTAAATTTAACACCAAGCTCCGCTTTAACTAATGAACTTCCAGAAATAAAATTAGCAGAAACTTTATAAGAGGAAGTACTATTAAAATTCATTATATCGCGTTCGCGATCGACTATCAATCGCACAGCAACAGACTGAACGCGCCCTGCGGACAAGGATGGCCGAATTTTTTTCCATAAAACAGGAGAAAGTTCAAAACCTACCAAACGGTCTAAGATTCTGCGCGCTTGCTGCGCATCTACCAAATGTTTATCAATATTACGAGGATTTGCAATTGCATTTTTAATAGCCGTTTTGGTAATTTCATGAAAAACAATTCTTTTTGTATTTTCCTCATTCAGATTTAACGATTCGAATAAATGCCAAGAAATAGCTTCACCCTCACGATCCTCGTCAGTAGCAAGCCATACGGTGCTAGCCCCTTTGGCTATTTTTTTTAAATCGGCAACTATTTTTAGTTTATCAGGAGATATTTCATAGTTAGGAGCGAAATTATTTTCAACATCCACACCAAAACCTTTTTTTGCTAAATCGCGCACATGGCCATAGCTAGATTTTACAATAAAACCGTCTCCTAAAAAGCCCTCAATGGTTTTCGCCTTTGCTGGTGACTCCACAATAACTAAATTCTTGCTCATATGTTAATTTAAATTTGAAGTATTAAAATTAAAGCCTTCTTTCACCTTTTATAAACGTTTAACAATATTAAAAAAATATAAAAATTATCATTACAAAAATTTCAAATAAAGTTTATTAATAATTGCAAAGAAAAGAAAATGTAATTAGAGTTGCCATAAAAGATTTCCAAAATGATTATAAAAATAAATTTTTATTAATAAAAACAAAGCAGACATTGCGCCATTTTGTCACCTATTTTATTTTAATTACCTTTGTAATCCAAATTTCAAGTCTGGACAAAATCGGGCGCAAATATAAAATAAAATATGAGTGTTGAAAAAATAATTGAAAAAAGTAAACAAAGCGAGGCCAGTTTAATAGAAAATCCAATAAAGCCAAGTGGTAAAAAATTGTTTTTGGAAAGTTATGGCTGTGCAATGAATTTTTCGGATAGTGAAATTATAGTTTCTATATTGAGTAAGGAGGGATTTACAACAACAAAAGATTTCAATGAAGCAGATGTTATATTTATGAATACCTGCGCAATAAGAGATGGTGCAGAAATGCGTGTTCGTAAGAGATTAACAGATTTTAAAAAAGTAAAAAAAACAAATCCTGATTTAATAATTGGCGTTTTGGGTTGCATGGCAGAGCGTTTAAAATCGAAACTTTTAGAGGAGGAAAAATTAGTTGATATAGTAGTAGGACCAGATTCGTATCGTAGTTTACCTGAATTAATTGAAATAGCAGAAAGCGGACAAAAGGCAGTAAATGTATTACTATCGAAGGAGGAAACCTATGCCGATATTGCTCCCGTTCGATTAGATTCTAATGGAGTAACAGCTTTTATAAGTATAACAAGAGGCTGCGACAACATGTGTTCCTTTTGTGTAGTGCCATTTACACGAGGACGAGAGCGGAGTCGAGATCCAGAAACAATTTTAAAAGAGGCGCAAGAGTTATATGGTGATGGGTACCGAGAAGTTACACTTTTGGGACAAAATGTAGATTCATACTTATGGACAGGAGGCGGGTTAAAAAAAGAAAATCTTTCGACAGAGGAGTTAAACAATGCGACTTCATTTGCCCAATTATTAGAAAAGGTAGCTATGGTAAACCCCAATTTGAGGGTTCGTTTCAGCACTTCTCACCCTAAGGATATGAATGACGATGTTTTACACATGGTTAATAAACACGAAAATATATGCAACTATATTCACTTGCCAGTACAATCGGGGAACTCTAGAATTTTGGGAATGATGAATCGTGGTTATACGCGAGAATGGTATATGGAAAGGATAGAAGCGATACGCAGAATTATTCCAGGCTGTGCAATTTCAACTGATTCTATTACGGGATTTTGCACGGAAACAGAAGAAGAGCATAAAGACACCCTATCCTTGATGGAATGGGTAAGATATAATTTTGCATACATGTATTCCTATAGCGAACGTCCAAAAACCTTGGCGGAGAGAAAATACAAGGATGATGTTTCTGAGGAGGTAAAAAAACGAAGATTACAAGAGATTGTGGCCTTACAACAAATACACTCAGGAGAAAGAACGAGAGCAGGCCTTGGTAAAATTCATAGGGTATTGGCAGAAAGGATATCGAAAAAATCTTCCAATGAATTATCGGGAAGAAATTCACAAAACACTACGGTAGTATTTCCTAAAGGGAATTACAAGCCGGGTGATTATGTAAATGTATTGGCAACAGATTGTACTAATGCTACATTAATTGGGGTGGTAGTTGTTTAACTAAACATTTTTTATAAACTTTACTTTTTACAGTATTTTATAAATATTTTTAAAAACAACATAAATAAAATTTACTGCATAATTTATTCATCGATTTTATTTTTTTTAAATTATTTTTTAGAAAAATATGACAATACAGGAAATAAAAAACCGTTTCGCAATTATAGGAGGTTCGGCGTCTTTAGATAGGGCGATAGAGATAGCGAAACAGGTTGCGCCAACTGATTTAACTGTTTTAATTACCGGAGAGAGTGGCACAGGGAAAGAAGTTTTCCCTCAAATAATCCATCATTTAAGTGCACGAAAACACGGCCAGTACATAGCAGTGAACTGCGGTGCGATACCAGAAGGGACGATAGATTCGGAACTTTTTGGACACGAAAAAGGTTCATTTACCGGGGCATACGAAGCGCGCAAAGGTTATTTTGAAGTAGCAAACGGAGGCACCATTTTTTTGGACGAAGTTGCTGAAATGCCTTTGGCAACGCAAGCGCGTTTGCTAAGGGTTTTGGAAAGTGGGGAATTCATTAAAGTTGGTTCATCCAAAGTATTAAAAACTGATGTAAGGGTTGTAGCTGCTACTAATGTAAACATTATACAAGCCATAGAAAAGGGGAAGCTTCGGGAAGATTTATATTATCGTTTGAATACCGTTCCGATAATTGTTCCACCATTACGGGACCGAAAGCAAGATATATTTTTATTATTTCGAAAATTTGCTGCTGATTTCTCGGCAAAATATCGCATGCCATCAATAAAGTTAAATACGGAGGCAGAGCAACTATTAATAAACTATCATTGGCAAGGAAATGTAAGACAATTAAAAAATATAACAGAACAAATTTCCGTTATTGAAAAGCAGCGTGAAATTAATGGAGAAATAATTCGAGGGTATTTGCCACAACGTTCAACATCTCAATTACCAATGGTCATTAATAATACAAACCATGGAGGAGATTTTAATGAACGAGATTTATTATATAAAGTGTTATTTGACATGAAAAAAGATTTGCAGGATCTAAAAAAGATTGTAGTCGAATTAATTGGAAATGACAACCAAGAGGAACAGGATTTTCATCCTAAAAATGCATCCTTAATAAAAAAACTATTTCACGAAGTTGATAGCACTGAAGCTACAATACAATTAGGGTTTGGTGACGCTACAAAGTCGCATGACAGCATGGAAGATCAGCCAGAAATTATAAAAACAGGTTTCCGTTCCAACGTAAAAAAGGATAATTCTGCAGATGATGTTGAAACTGAAGAAAATTTATCCTTGCATGAAATTGAAGAGGATATGATAAAAAAAGCATTAATAAAACACAAAGGGAAACGCAAAAATGCTGCTAAAGAATTAGGCATATCAGAACGAACACTCTATCGTAAAATTAATGAATTTGATATAAAATAATACAATTTGTTGTTTGTTTTTACTTCTAAATAATTAGAACTAAATTTTAAAATTGAATATAATAATAAAAAAAATAAAACAGCTAAACTATCAAGTAGGAATAATTTTTCTTGCTTCTTTTATGATAAGTTTAATTTTGGGTTGCAAGATGAGCTACTCATTTAGTGGTGCTTCCATCCCTCCGGAGGCTAAAACTGTTTCCGTTCAATATTTCCAAAACAATGCATCACTGGCTCCACCAACATTAAGCCAAACATTTACTGAAGCCCTGCGCAACAAGTTAAGTACACAAACTCGCTTAGGACTTATTAATAAAGGAGGAGATTTATCTTTTGGGGGAAGTGTAACAAATTATTCAACTTCCCCTATAGCTATACAAAATACAGACCAGGCAGCATTAAACAGATTAACGATAACAGTAAATGTAAAGTACACCTGTTCCTTTGAAGAAAAAAAAAATTTTGAACAATCCTTCACACGTTTTTTTGATTATTCGAGCACCCAAAGTTTAACAGAGGTTGAGGAGCAGTTAATACAATCCATTAATGAGCAATTGGTTCAAGATATATTTAACAAAGCTTTGAATGATTGGTAATCAAAAAATATAAATACAAGATTCGGCTGCAATAAAATAATTTACAGATAAAAAAATTAGTAGTACGAGAAAAATATATTTAATAATTTTTAAAGGGCTGTAAAAACATTTAATAAGGGAAAATCGGCAATACTTTTTTTATGAATCGCAATCAATTTATATCCTTTATGGAAAATCCTGATAAATTATCAGGTAAGGATGATATTTTACTTTCAGAGCTGCTGATTAATTTCCCTTATTTCCAAACGGCACATATGCTGTATGCTAAAAGTTTGCATAATCAAGAAAGCATACTTTATAATAATCAATTGAAAATAGCAGCGACTTTCGCTACAGACCGCAAAATTCTATATAAGTTAATTACCAAGCCGAAAGGTTTGATAAATCAAGCCATAAAGACAACAGAAGCAGTTATAAACATAGAGCAGGATAAAAATAATGCAGTAATCGAATATAAAATAGTGCCGGAGGAGGCTGCTCCAATAAAAAATGAAAATAGTATAGAAAGAAACCAATTAGAAACGATTGAAAAAGTTGTTTTAGAGAGACCGGAAATAATTGTAAAACAAACTGTAATAATTGAAAAAGCAGAAGAAATTAACATAGAAAAGGCTGAAATAAAAAATGAAGAAATTATAAAAATTCAAAAAGAGGAAGCCCTAAACCTAGAAAAAACAGAAGAAAATATTTTACAAGCTATTGTAATTGAAACAGCTGAGGAGATTGCAATTAACACAGAAAAGAATGATACCTCAATTGATAATAATGCTGAGGAACAAGTAGTTCAAAACAATTCAAAAATTGAAACTAAAGATTTACAAATTGCTGATGATATAGTAATAGAATATGTAGCACAGGCGGCAATTTCAAAAACAGAGATTGACATTTCGAATTTTGTTTTTAAGACTAAAAATAATGATGATTTTAAAGAGAATATTGAAATAAGGCCATCAAATTTCATATTAAATATACCGACCGAGCAGAGAACAGATTTTAATAATGAAATACAGGGGCCAATAGAAAAAGAAAATTCTGATTCAGTTACAAGCGAGTATAATTTTGATAGCACAAAACCACATTCTTTCATAGAATGGTTGAATTACAAAACTAATGCTATCGAAATAGAATCTGTTGAAAATATATCGGAAGAAAAAATAAGTAACATAGATGCTGCAGATTTAATAGATAAATTCTTGCGAGAAGCGCCTAAAATGTCAAAACCAAAGACTGAATTTTACAATGCAGTAAATATGGCAAAGCAGAGTTTAGCAGACGATATTACATTTGTGAGTGAAACTTTAGCAAAAATATTTGTAATGCAAGGCAATTATAACAAGGCTTTACAAGCATATGAAAACTTACGCTTGAAATATCCAGAAAAAAGGCTTTACTTTGCAGCCCAAATTAAAAATTTACGAAAACTTATTAATCAGCAAAAATAAAAACTATGGGAACCGTTATATCAATATTAATAATTATAGTATGCATACTTTTAATACTAGTAGTATTAGTTCAAAACTCTAAAGGAGGTGGATTAGCATCCTCTTTCTCCTCTTCCAATCAAGTAATGGGAGTTCGCAAAACGGGAGATTTTTTAGAAAAGGCGACTTGGACATTAGCCATTGCCTTATTATTTCTAAGTTTAATTTCAACGGCATATAATAAACCAGCGGAAGGAAACGAAAAAGTAACGGAATCCGTTGTTCGCCAAAAAGCAGAAGAAGGTGGAAACCAAGCACCTGTAAACACACCAATAAAAACTACAGCTCCTGTAGCAGTGCCTATAAATGCTACCAAAGCGGCACCTACTAACAATACTACCATACCACCTGTTAAATAGGATATGAGTGTAACCAAAATTGCGTACAATTATATAATAGTTCGGTAGTTTTTTTAATACCCTTTATTAGCGCATATTTCAGAAATCAACTGTAAATTGTGAAACCCTTGATAAAGCCTTATCAAAGCTAAAAAGCGGGGATTTAATAATTGTAATATAAATTAGCATTTTTTCTTTTGTCTTGATACAAAAGAAACAAAAAATCAAGACTCCAACTATTGATGATAAAAATGTAAACGTCATCCATCCGAGCGAAAAAACTCGGCTGATAGATTATTGCAAACCTTTGACATTCGTTTTAGCCTCAATCAGTTTCTGCTCCTGCACAAGCCCTCGCTTTGAATTACGTTTGATTTTTGAATCATCAATAGTTGATGTCGATCATTTTAGTTTTAAATTAGCCTCTCCCCACAGTGCCTACTGGGGATTTAATCAAGCTGTCATACATTGTACGCAATTTTGGTTATACTCATAGGATATTAACAGCAATTAAATAAAAATGTCAGAGTGTCACTTCATTCTGACATTTTTTGTTTGATTTTATCTTAAGACTGAAAAATTGTCAATAAATTATAAAAGAAAACCCTTTGGCACAATTACTGACTAAGGAGCGAAGAAATTTACAACTATTAAAAAAACAATCTAAATTCATAAAAAAAATGGCAAAAGAAAACACAAAAGCGAGTATCAAGCCTGTTGCTGGAAGTCAAAACAGGGTAGTAGTAGAAGCGTCTGCTGCTGAAGAAAAAACCAAAGGAGGAATTATTATTCCGGATACAGCAAAAGAAAAACCTCAAAGAGGTAAAGTAATTGCGGTAAGTGATATTGATGAGAAAGGCAACAAGCCTTCTGTTAAAATAGGCGACACAGTATTGTATGGTAAATATGCAGGTACAGAAGTACAATTAGAGGGTAAAGATTATTTAATAATGCGTGAGGCGGATATTTTCGCAATTGTATAAGTAAATCGTACAAGGAACATTTACGGAAATAAGAAATTAACACAATTTATTTAAACTAAATTTAAATTAATACTAACCAGTTACCAATGTACCACTTAATTTATTAGCGGTAAACAGTAACTAAACAAACTAAAAATGGCAAAAGATATTATTTTTAACATTGATGCACGTGATCGTTTAAAAAAAGGAGTTGACTCTTTAGCAAACGCAGTGAAAGTAACATTAGGACCAAAAGGGCGTAATGTAATTATTGATAAGAAATTTGGTGCGCCAATTATCACTAAAGATGGTGTAACGGTAGCTAAAGAGATTGAATTAAAGGATCCTGTTGAAAACATGGGAGCACAAATGTTAAAAGAGGTAGCTTCAAAAACTGCAGATGCTGCAGGCGACGGAACAACTACAGCAACAGTTCTTGCGCAAGCTATTGTAACAGCAGGTTTAAAAAACGTAGCTGCTGGAGCAAATCCAATGGATTTAAAACGTGGAATTGACAAAGCGGTACTAGCAGTAGTAGAAAACCTAAACAAACAATCACAAAAAGTTGGTGATGACAATAAAAAAATTGAGCAAGTTGCTACAATTTCTGCAAACAATGACAATACCATTGGAAAACTAATTGCAGAGGCGATGAAGAAAGTAAAAAAAGAGGGTGTTATTACTGTAGAAGAGGCAAAAGGTACAGAAACTACTGTTGAAGTAGTGGAGGGTATGCAATTTGATCGTGGTTATATTTCACCTTATTTTGTTACTGACGCGGACAAAATGCAAACAGTATTAGAAACGCCACTTATACTAATTACGGATAAAAAGATTTCCAGCATGAAAGAATTACTTCCTGTGCTTGAAAAAGGAGTACAAACAGGAAAGCCAATTTTAATTATTGCTGAAGATGTTGATAGCGAAGCCTTAGCTACTTTAGTAGTAAATAAAATACGTGGTTCATTAAAAATTGCAGCTATCAAAGCTCCAGGATTTGGAGATAGAAGAAAAGCGATGTTAGAGGATCTTGCAATATTAACAGGAGGAACATTAATTTCAGAAGAAAGAGGTTATAAATTAGAAAATGCTGAATTATCGATGCTTGGAACAGCAGAAAAAATAACCATCGATAAGGACAACACAACTATTGTTGGTGGGAAAGGTAAGAAAGCAGATATTTTATCTCGTGTAAATCAAATTAAAGCACAAATTGAAACTACAACATCAGATTACGATAAAGAAAAATTGCAAGAACGCTTAGCAAAATTAGCGGGTGGTGTTGCAGTATTGTATATTGGTGCTGCTACAGAAGTGGAGATGAAAGAAAAGAAAGACCGTGTGGACGATGCGTTATCTGCAACACGTGCCGCTGTTGAAGAGGGAATTGTACCGGGTGGTGGAGTAGCATTTATACGTGCTATTGATGCCTTGGAGAAATTAAAAGGTTCTAACGATGATGAAACTACAGGGATAGCCATCATTAAACGTGCTATTGAAGAGCCATTGCGTCAAATAGTTGCAAATGCAGGACTAGAAGGTGCTGTTATAGTGCAGAAGGTGCGTGAAGGTAAAAATGATTTTGGCTATAATGCTCGCACAGACAAATATGAAAATTTGTATGCTGCAGGTGTAATTGATCCAACTAAAGTTACACGTATCGCATTAGAAAATGCAGCATCTATAGCTTCAATGCTTTTAACTACGGAATGTGTATTGGCAGATCAGAAGGAAGAAAATCCGGCAATGCCAATGGGTAATCCAGGAATGGGTGGTATGGGTGGAATGATGTAATATTTTAAATTACTAAAATTAAAAACCCCCTCTTGAGCAATCAAGAGGGGGTTTTTAATTTTATGTTAAGCCCAGGAAATAATTGAAATATGTTATGGCAGGCATTTGATAAGTGAAGTTTTCAAAATAACTTCTGCAAATTAAATGATTCAAAAACTGTATTTTGTTTCTTTTGTCTTGCTACAAAAGAAACAAAAAATCCAGAACAATAGATTCCTCCCCACCCATAACCCTGCATCGCGTATGTTCATCCCTCACGCGCATTTTCATAAAAATGTTTTTTGCAAAAAAATGAAAACCTCTGTTTTTATTAATATAGCTGTTTTGTCGAAATTGTTTTAAAAGCTTTACTAATGGATACTTCAAATTTCCTCTTTATCTATTTCTAGTATATTTAAAATCTTTACCAAGAAAGCGTGCAGAATCCCCTAATTGTTCTTCGATGCGCAGCAATTGGTTATATTTAGCGATACGATCGGAGCGGGAGGCGGAACCGGTTTTGATCTGACCACAATTTAGAGCAACGGCAAGATCAGCAATAGTTGTATCCTCCGTTTCACCAGAACGATGACTCATTACGGATGTATAAGAATTGTTATGAGCTAATTGGACAGCATTAATTGTTTCGGAAAGCGTACCAATTTGATTCACTTTTACCAAAATAGAATTTGCGACATTTTTATCAATACCTTGCTGCAAGCGATTTACATTAGTAACAAATAAATCGTCACCTACTAATTGAATTTTTTTTCCAATTTTATCACTTATTAATTTCCATCCTTCCCAATCATCCTCAGCTAAACCATCTTCAATAGAAATAATAGGATATTTATTTGCCCAGTTAGCCCAATAATCAACCATTTGAGAAGGACTTAGTTTATCACCATTTGATTTTTTAAAATGGTACATTTTTTCTTTCTCGATAAAAAACTCAGAAGCTGCAGGGTCTAAAGCAATAAAGATATCTTCGCCAGGTTTGTAACCAGCTTTTTCAATGGCCGTTAGCACCAATTCAATAGCCTCTTCATTTGATTTTAAATTTGGTGCAAAGCCTCCTTCATCGCCAACATTAGTAGAATAACCTTTATCCTTTAATACTTTTTTGAGGTGATGAAAAACCTCGGCACCCATTCTTAAAGCATCAGAAAAATTAGTTGCACCCACAGGCATTATCATGAACTCCTGAAAATCAATACTATTATCGGCATGAGAACCACCGTTAATAATGTTCATCATAGGGATGGGTAATAAATTTGCATTAACTCCACCAACGTAACGATATAAAGGCTGGCTAGCTGTTTCAGCGGCAGCCTTAGCACAAGCTAAGGAAACACCAAGTATGGCATTAGCACCCAAATTCCCTTTATTATCAGTACCGTCAAGGGCAATCATTTTTTTGTCGATTGTATTTTGATCAAAAATATAAACGCCATTTAATTCTTCCCTTATAACAGTATTTACATTACTTACTGCTTTTAAAACTCCTTTACCCATATAATAACCATCGTCATTATCGCGCAACTCCATTGCTTCATGAATACCAGTGGATGCGCCTGAGGGCACAGCAGCGCGGCCCAAAATACCTGCATCTGTTATTACATCCACCTCAACAGTTGGATTACCTCGAGAATCTAATATTTCACGTGCCTGAATGTTTGCTATAAATCCCATAATGTAGTTATTTTTAAATATATTTTGCGAAAATCAAAATTAGAAATTAAAACGGAAAAAATTAAATTTAGTTAGCAATTACTTTAAAAATTTATTTGAAAAGTAAAAAGCATTTGTTATCCAATTAAAATAACTTATTGAATCATTATTTTTTTAAGATAATCATTCATAAACAGCCCTTCAGGATCAAGTTGCATGCGTATATCCTGAAATTTATTCCACATGGGATAAAGCTGAGAAAAATCCTTGGCTGTTCTGGTATGAATCTTCCCCCAGTGAGGTCTACCATCATATTTTTTGAAAATATTTTCTATTGCTTCAAAATATTTCTTATACTCCATCCCCTTGTACATGTGAATAGCAATATAAACTGACTCTCTTTGAAAAGCAGGGCTTAAATAAATATTATCGGCTTTAACAAAACGGACTTCAATAGGAAAATGGACATTGAAGTAAGAAGTATTGATGCATTCTCTGATTTCATTCAAAATAGCAACCACATTATTTGCCGGAAAACTATATTCCATCTCTTGAAATTTTACAAATCGAGGGGTGGCGTAAATTTTCGCACTAAAATTAATATCGACACCGGTGGAAATTGCTGCTGCAGAAATCTTGCTTACAGCCTTACATAGGAAAGGAAATATCCTGCATAATTCGCTCAATAATTTAAACACGACATTTTCAAGAATTATATCATTAAAATACTTAAAAAAAGAACGTTTCATTATTTTTTCATCCGTAATGTTCATTGACTTTGTTTGCACTATGTTAGTATTGGGGAACCAATAAAATTCGAAATTGCGGTTTTCTGTCTTGTAATTTTCAATATTATACAAACATTCATCCAGCGTAGTTTTTCCCTTTACATACTTTAATTTGTATGCAGGCAGCAATTGAAGTTTAATTTCGGTAATAATTCCTAAAGTGCCGAGCGATATTTGTGCAGCTTTAAAAATATCTGAATTTATACTTTCAGAACACACAATAACATCTGCATTGGCCGTTAGTAATGTTATTTCTTTGATTTGAGTAGAAACACTTCCCAACTTAATGCCTGTGCCATGGGTTCCTGTGCTAATAGCGCCAGCTAAAGATTGAACATCAATATCACCAAGATTTTCCTGTGCTAAATTAAGCTCCAACAATTTTTTTCCCAACCACTGAAGTTTTGTACCTGCAAATACAGTGGCGACATTATCTGCTTTTATATCTGATGTTATGCCCTTTAAAAGATCTAAAGAAACAAGAGTACCACTTGTGACGACGAGTTCGGTAAAAGAATGGCCCGAACCAACAACTCTAATGGATGATTTCTGAACCATACAATTTTGAATGATACTTATAATTTCCTGTTGAGACTCTGGCATCAGGATCTCGCGAGGATTGCATTTTACAGAGCCGGACCAATTGATCCAATTATTAGTTTTAGAATTTAACTTCATTACGATGATTAAATAAAAATTAAACCTTTAATAAATAAAATTAATATCAGCAGAAAATTATAATAAATTAAAAACAATTAATTAAAAACAAGCAATTAATTAAGAATACAAGGTATAATAAATTTATATGTCAAATCTAAAAAAAACAGAATTTAATCATTTTTTAAGTTAAAAAAAACAAAAAGTTAATTAATTAAAAATCAAAAAAAACAGACAAAAACCAATTCAAAAAAAAATTACAATTAACCTATAATCAATTAATTAATATAAATTTAGAAACTAAGCAATCTTTAAAAAAACATTGGTCAAAATAAGATATATATATTTCTTGAATCAAAAAAATAACAGCGAAAATTATTTGTACTTTTGTTTGGTATAAAAATTTTATCAAGGAAATTAAAAAATAAATTTTTGCTCTTTTTAAAAAAACATCTTTAAATATCATCAATTCTAAAATTTATGTCATCGTCGGTTAAATATATTTTTGTTACCGGAGGAGTAACGTCATCCTTAGGCAAAGGAATCCTAGCAGCTTCCTTAGCTAAACTTTTACAAGCAAGAAACTATACTGTTACTATTCAAAAACTCGACCCATATATAAATGTGGACCCAGGAACACTAAACCCATATGAGCATGGTGAATGTTTTGTAACCGATGATGGCGCAGAAAGTGATTTAGATCTTGGGCATTATGAAAGATTTCTTAATATCCCTACCTCGCAGGCGAATAATGTTACTACCGGCCGAATATATCAATCGGTAATTGAAAAGGAAAGGCGAGGGGATTACTTAGGGAAAACGGTACAAATAATTCCACATATTACTGACGAAATAAAAACAAGAATTAAACTTCTTGGGAAAACAGGGAATTATAAATTTGTAATAACTGAAATAGGCGGCACAGTAGGTGATATAGAGTCCTTACCATACATAGAAGCAGTGCGACAATTAAAATGGGAATTGGGTAGTGATGCAATGGTAATTCATCTTACACTAGTTCCATATTTATCAACAACAGGCGAACTTAAAACAAAACCTACACAACACTCTGTAAAACTATTATTAGAATATGGTGTTCAGCCAGAAATATTAGTATGTAGGACAGAACATGCGCTTAACAGGGATATAAAAAACAAAATTGCATTATTCTGTAATGTGGCACCGAATGCAGTAATAGAGGCCCGCGATGCGAGTACAATTTACGAAGTTCCATTACTCATGGAAGAAGAGCAGTTAGATATAGTAGTTTTAAACCAATTGAATATGCCTGTATCACAAAATCTAGATTTAGTGAAATGGAAAGATTTTTTATATAAATTCAAAAATCCAAAACAGGAAGTTAGAATAGGCTTAGTAGGCAAATATGTGGAGCTCAAAGAAGCCTATAAATCAATATCAGAATCCTTTATTCATGCAGGAGCAGCAAATGATTGTAAGGTAACTATAGAATGGATTCACTCCGAAAGTATTAGTGATGACAATGTGAATGAAAAATTTAAAAACTTATTAGGAATATTGGTTGCGCCAGGTTTTGGACAAAGAGGAATAGAGGGGAAAATAAGTGCAATTAAATATGCCCGCGAAAACAAAATTCCATTCTTGGGAGTATGCTTAGGAATGCAGTGCGCTGTAATTGAATTTGCACGTAATGTTTTAGGATTAAAAGATGCCAACTCTACCGAAATGGATTTAACAACTACAAATCCTGTAATAGATTTATTAGAAACACAAAAAAAGATAATAAATAAGGGCGGTACAATGCGACTAGGATCCTATCCATGTAATTTGTTAGAAGGCACAAAAGCAATGGGGATATACAAACAGCAGAAAATTAATGAAAGGCACCGCCATCGGTATGAATTTAACAATAACTATCTCGCTGATTTCGAAAAAGCTGGAATGACAGCATCTGGAATTAATCCAGATGGGGGCTTAGTAGAAATTGTAGAATTACAAAACCACCCGTGGTTTGTAGGCGTTCAATTTCATCCCGAATATAAAAGTACAGTAGCTATGCCACATCCATTATTTGAAAGTTTTGTTAAAGCTGCTATTGAAAAGGGAGAAACGGTGCATTAGTGAAGTTTTCGAAACAAATCCGCAAATTAAATGGTTCAAAAACTGTGTGTTTTTCTTTTGTCTTGATACAAAAGAAACAAAAAATCAAGAACAAACGATTCCTCCACACCTGCAACCCTGCATCGCGTTTGTTCATTCCTCACGTGCGTTTTCATAAGCATATTTTTTTCAAAAAAAATGAAAGCCTCTGTTTTTATTAATATATCTGTTTTGTCGAAATGATTTTGAAAGCTTTACTTAAATGTTTTTTTATTTC
>CAMBDK010000071.1 GCA_945865315.1 Chitinophaga pinensis
AGAAGAAAAAAAACAAAAAGAATAAATATCAATATTTTATAAGTCCCCTTAAAAAACACACTATTTGAATTTTTATCTCTTTTATAGGCCAAAGAAATAGATATTACAAATGACACTAAAAATAAAATCGCAAAAATCAATTGTCCCTTTGAAAACATAAAATAAATATTTAATTTTTAAAGAATTACAAAAATACGATAATTTATATTCCTAAAGGCAAAAGAAAATCAATGAAAATTAATTGATATTATTACTTTTACAAAAAAACACATCAATTTATGTTAAGATTAATAATTGTTTTTATTGTTGTTTTATCTAGCTTTATAAGCAATGTTAAGGCGAATGTAATTTCAAAAGCTTTTTCTGCTTTAAAAGCTTATAATTATTTTGAGGCTAAAAAATTATTCGAAAAAATTATTCAAAAAGAAACAGCAGCTGCCTCCTACGGCTTAAGCATAATTTATCAGCGCAGCGACAATCCTTTTTCCAATATTGATGTTGCCTATAAATTTATTCTCAATTCCGAAAGTTCTTTTCAACTATTAACTGAAAAAAATAAAATTATTTATTTAAAATACAATGTTTCTCAACTTACTATTGATTCTTTAAAAAACGAAATATACAGTAAGGCTTTTGAAACCTATAAAATGAATAATAATATTGCAGAATTGAATAAATTTATTTTTAATTATGCTAGCTCCCCTCAATGTTCGGAGGCTATAGAATTGCGCAATGCAATTGCTTTTTCCGAAACTAAAAAAAAGAACACACATCAGGAATATTCCCTTTTTATTGAAAAATATCCTCTTGCCAAAGAAATATCTGACGCAAAAGAAAGATATGAATTCACCTATTATAAAGCTTCCACTATTAACAACACACTAGAAGAGTATGAGAAATATTTAATAAAAAAACCAAAAAGCCAATTCCTTTTTGAAGTAGAAAACGCTATCTATTCCTTATCTACAATGAAGGCTACAATAAATCAATACCATACTTTCATAAAAAAACACCATAAAAATCACAATGTAGAAACCGCTTGGCGAAATATATATACTATCTATACGGCTGATTATAGAACGGAATCGCTTGTTGATTTTAGACTTGAATTCCCCGACTATCCTTTTTCTGATAATGTTAACCAAGAAATTGCCTTATCCCAAAAAACATTATTTGAGGTAAGAGAAAATGGGAAATGGGGCTTTGCCGATAGTTTAGGAGCAATTGCTATTCCATGCACCTTCGACTGGGTAGAAAATTTCCATGAAGGTTTTGCCGAATTTGGATTAAACGGTAAATCTGGCTTTATTAACAAGGCAGGGAAATTAATGATTCAGAATACATATGAACAAGTAGAATCCTTTAAAAATGGCTTATCTATTGTTCAGCAAAACAATAAATATGGGATAATTAATAAAAATGGGCAACTAATTGCACCTTTTGAATATGATGAGATTTCGGAATTCTCAGAAGGATTGGCATTGGTAGCACAAAAAGAAAAATATGGCTATTTAGATTTAACAGGGAAGTTGATTGTTCCAATTATTTATTCTAAAGCCAGCGATTACAGTGAAGGGCTTGCAGCTGTGGAATTAGAAGGGAAAAGTGGATTCATTAATACTAGTGGAGATATTGCAATAAGCTGCAAATTCGACTGGGTAGAAAATTTTCATGATGGACTAGCGAAAGTGAAACAATTATCAAAATATGGTATAATAAATAAAAAAGGAAATTATATTTTAAAATGCGAATACGATCTATTGGGCGAATTTTATGATGATGTAATAATGGTAATAAAAGGAAACAAATATGGATTTGCCGACAGGAAAGGACTTGTTTTTATAAATATTGAGTTTGACTATAACAGAAGCTCCATGTTATCACAAAAATTTAAAAACGGCCAAGTGATAGCCGAAAAAAACAACAAACAAGGATTAATTGATAAAACTGGTAAATATTTAACAGCCAAAGATTACGAACGCATAGAACCCTTTAGTGAGGGGTATGCAGCAGTTCAAAAAAAGAATAAATGGGGTTATATGGATGATAAAATGAAATTGCAGATTCAATATTTATATCAATCTGCAGATGAATTTAATAATGGTATTGCAAAAGTGCTTGATAAAAATGGGAAAATAGGTTTTATCAATCAGAAAGGGAAAACTGTAATTAGTTTTATATTTGATGGGGCTGATAAATTTATTAATGGCTTTTGCCTTGTTGAAATAGAAAATAAAAAAGGGATCATTGACTTGTCAGGATCTCTGATTATTGCATGTGAATTAGATAAGATTGCACCATACTATGGATCATCTATCCTTAAATTGGAAAAAAATTCAAAATTAGCGTATTATAATTTACTTAGTCAAGGATATTTATGGAAAGAGGAGGGGTATTAAATAAGATAAAATTACAATTTAATACGTTGGCCCAGCCGCAGGATATTTGTAGATTTCAATCTGTTTTTCTGACTCAGTTCTTTTGGAGAAGTTTTATATTTGCGGGCAATGGCATATAGTGTTTCACCTTTTTTAACGATATGTACCTTAGCCTTCGAATTTGCATAATTTTTCCCTGCCGCCTTTTTTGCTTCGCAAACATAACTAAAAGTTTTTTTGCTTAAACAAAGGGTGTCAGATACTAATTTGTGTTCCGTAAAGGAGATAATATCTGTTGGATTTATTGGCTGACCTAAATAACGAACTTCAAAATGTAAATGGCTGCCTCTAGAGTGTCCTGTATTTCCTCCTAACCCAATAATTTGCCCAGCAAACACCTCTTCCCCAATTTCAACATTAATTTTAGACAAATGCGCATAATAAGTCTCTAATCCATTACTATGCCTTACTACAACTACATTTCCATATGTTTTGCTCCTTTTGGCAATACGAACTTTCCCATCAAAAGCAACCCCTACAGCATCCCCTACTTCTAAATCAATGTCGGCGCCGTAATGAAAGCGTCTTTTTCTTGGACCAAATCCGGAAGTAACATTTCCTGAAAATGGATGCGCATAAGTGCAGCTATTTTTATCGTAAAGTGCAATTTCTTTTACATTGTCCTGAAGGGATCCAATATCAAATTTGGTGGAATGGGTATGGATTGTATCCCATCCACAATACAAATCGGAAGCTGGAAATGAAAACAAGGAATCGGTATCTTCCTGCATTTCATCTTCTTCCATAACAAATGGGACAGTATCTTTTACTGGCTTTTCCTTATCTAAACCAAAGACAACCAAGCCTTTAACTCCTGAGAAAGCGGTATAGCAAAATAAGAATAAGAAAACGGATACTATACTTTTTTTCATAAATAATAAAAGTTACCACACCTGTAAGCTACCTTGTGGTAGTATTTTATTTAAAGCATCTAATGCTGTTAAATGGATATTAAGTTAAGTGTTTAATGTAAAAATTGTATTTTAAAACTCCTAAATACTTCTAATTATATGCAAAGTTGTGATTTTTTTTTAAAAATCCAACTAAAAAAAACATTTGTTATAAAATTACAATGTTAATAAAGCACAAAATATGGTTTTATCCATACTAATATTTAATTTTTTAGTCCATAAAAAATGGTGAAAAAATTTAAAACCATTAACTCCAAACTATTAATATACAACTAATTAAGATTATTTATGGATACAAACCAGACAATAATTTTATTAGAATTATACAAACAACGAAGAAAATTTAAAATCATTTCCATCAAACAGTCCTTTATCGCTTAATTTTAATTCAGGTATCACTAATAGTGCTAAAAAGGATAAAGTCATATAGGGAGATGCTAAAGTGCAGCCCCAGTCTTTAATTTTTTTATCGAGCAGTTCATATTTTTGAGCCACACTATATCCATCTTCAATACTCATTAAACCAGCTACTGGCAATGGCAAAATGCTATTAAACTCCTTATTTGCAGCAGAAACACCTCCTTTATGCGCTATTATTATGTTAATTGCAGCAATAATGTCAGCGTCATTTGTACCTATTGCGATAATATTATGGCTATCGTGAGCAACACTTGAAGCCATCGCTCCTTCCTTTAATTCAAAGTTTTTTACAAAAGCAATACTAGGAGGAGCATTATTATAACGGTTAACGACTACTAATTTTAATAAGTCTTTAGAAACATCACTGCATAGGCGGTTATTTTGGGGAGTAATATCAGCCTTTATTTGCCGAGTGATTAACTGCCCATCTTCCACGGTTATAACTCTAATTTTATTGCTATGTGCTATCACCTCAATAGCTTTTTCTGAAATTGTACTGCAGTTAAAATTATTTACTATTTCTGGCTTTACAGACAATATTAAACTTTTTCCATTTTTAGCAACCAGATTGCCGCTGATATACGTTTCAAGGATAGTGAAATCTGTTAAATTATCTATGACAATAAAATCTGCTGAATCATTTTTTTGCAAGAGTCCCACCTTCATCCCATAATGTTTAACGGGGTTTACACAAGCGGCCTGCAAAACGTGCATGGTAGGAATTCCTTTTTTGATGGCACGTTTTACTAGTTGATTGATATGACCTACTACCAAATCATTTGGGTGCTTATCGTCTGAGCAGAACATCATATTTTGGTAATGATCATGCATCAAATCAATGAGTGCGTCAAAATTTTTTGCTGCGCTACCCTCCCGAATAAGTATTTTCATTCCATATTGTAATTTCTCCAACGCTTCTTCATAGGTAAAGCACTCATGATCTGTAGATATACCTGCCGAAATATATTTTTTTGCATCCTCCCCGCGAAGTCCCGGCGCATGACCATCAATAACTTTTTTACTTTGATGCGCCAGTTGAATTTTTTTCATTACCGTTTCATCCTGATTTAATACTCCTGGGAAATTCATCATTTCAGCCAAGTAAATAATTTCAGGCATTTTTAATAATTCATCAATTTCATCAACACCAATAATAGCGCCAGCTGTTTCAAATGAAGTAGCTGGAACACAGGATGGTGCACCAAAATAAAACTTCAGAGGCACCTTTTTCCCGTTATCTATCATGTATTTAACACCATTAATACCCAATACATTGCCAATTTCATGTGGGTCGGAAATAGTAGCTACGGTGCCATGCGTTACAGCTAGCCTAGCAAATTCGGAAGGGACAAGCATGGAACTTTCTACATGCACATGTGCATCAATAAAACCAGGTAGAATAAATTGAGTGGACGAAACTTCCTTTTGAATTATGCTTTTTATTATACCATTGTCAACGCTTATAACTCCTTTAAAAACAGATTTATTTAGAACGTCAACAATATTACCTTCCAGGCTAAAAGTCATATAAGATTAATTTAATACCAGGGCTATTAGCCCATACTGTTGGCAATAGCAGAAAATGTAGTTTCGTTTTTACCTAATTTTGAAATCACCCTCATGTGCGATAAAAAAGCAGAACCAATACTTTCATTACATAAATAAGGAACATCAAATTCCTTAGCAGTTTGCTCAATAATTGGAGCTATTTTAGGATAATGAACATGACAAATCTGAGGAAATAAATGGTGTATGGCTTGAAAATTTAAACCTCCCACATAAAATGTAATTAATGCATTATCTCTAGCAAAATCTGCTGTTGTGTTTAATTGATGAATTGCCCACTCATTTTCTACACCTCCATCTTTATTAGGCATAGGAAATTGGGTGTCTTCCACAACATGCGCTAACTGAAATACAATGCTTAAAATAAGACCGGCAACCATGTGCAATGACAAAAACCCTAGTAAGACCTGCCCTAAATTTAAGTCTAACAATATTGTTGGCAATACTATTATATACCCCCAATAAACGGCTTTCCAAACAAGAATGGTTATAAATGATTTTACCCTAGCTGCTTTACTTTCTCGGTTATGACCTTCTTTAATAAATTGAAAGTATTGAACAAAATCCTTTGCTGTTGTCCAGTATAAAGACATAATGGAATAAAAAACAAAAACATAAAAAACTTGAAATTTTTGTATTTTCTTATATTCACCGGCAGGAGAAAAACGCATAATAATCTTATTATCAATATCTTTGTCGTGATTATAAATATTTGTATAGGTATGGTGCAAAAAATTATGTTGGGTTTTCCAATTTTTATTGTCACCTCCTACAATACTAAGCGATAAACTAAGAAACTTATTGATATTCATATTAGAAGAATATGCTCCATGGTTAGCATCATGCATTACGCTCATACCAATTCCAGCAAGGCCCAAACCCATAATTAATGAGCAAAGCCACATTCCTAGTGTGCTGTACCCTTGTGTAATAATTAATACATAAGGAATAAAATAAAGGCTAAGCATAAAGAGGGTTTTAAAAACCATCGTAAAATTAGCATGCTGAGAAATATTATTTTCTTTAAAATAATTATCTACACGCTCTTTTAAAGTGTTAAAAAAAAGAGTTTTATCCTTATTAATAAACTTTATTTTTTGTTTTGTTTTTTGTTCCATTTTTATAATCTTTAATTTGAATTTAAAAAAAATATTATTTGGTCTTTATTTTAACGGGCTACTCTAATTAACATTTTATATTATATTTAAACCATACCGTAAAAGGTGCAGGGTGTTAAATTATGTTTCTTAATTTAAAAGTTTTTCATCTTCTAAATCCGAGCTCATTTTCTAAAAGTATACAAAGTTAGTCAAATTTAAGATTCAACACCTTTTATATACGTAAATTATACTAAATAGAGGCTGACAACGACAATGGTCAAATAGGTTTTTCAGAGACCCTCATATTACTCAGGGAAATATATTGGTAAAAAAACGTATTTAATAATGGCTCGAAATTGAATAAAATGCAATACGATAATTAAAAACCTTCGCAGTTTTTAAAAAATTAAAAAGAAGGGAAGCCTAATAAAAATAATTTTTAAAACTAACCTTAGAAAGTTTTAATCTAGGGAATTTTAATAAATTATTAAAACAAAGGATTAAAACATATGCAATCCCCCATTAACCGCTATATTGGCACCTGTTACATAACGTGCTTCGTCAGATGTTAAATAGGCTACAGCACCTGCAATTTCTTCGGGAGAAGCCAACCGTCCTTGCGGTATTTGAGCTATAATTTTATCTCGAATTTCTTCTTTAATTGACATTACCATAGACGTTCCTACATAGCCAGGAGAAACAGTATTTACTGTTATTCCTTTTTTGGCAACCTCCAAAGCCAGTGATTTTGAAAACCCATACATAGCCGCTTTAGTTGCTGCGTAGTTTGTCTGGCCAAATTGACCTTTTTGTCCATTTACAGAGGAAATATTTACAATACGCCCCCATCCTTTGGCTATCATACCTTCAATTACAAGGCGGGTACAAATAAAAACGCTGTTTAGATTCGTATTTATTACCTCATACCATTGTTCAGGAGTCATTTTATGAAGTGCTGAATCCCTAGTAATTCCGGCATTATTAATTAAAACATCAACAGGACCTATTTCATTTTCTATTTGCTTCATCATTTTTTCGGCAGAGTTCCAATTAGAAATATCCCCTTGAACAATTTTTAAGTCAAAACCCATCTTAAGTTGATCATCTCTCCATATTTTTGCCTCTTCCCGCCATTTCATAGCCTTAGTGAAATCTTTATAATTTGCAACTACGGTATAACCATCCTTATACAACCTTTCACAAATTGCGGTTCCCAATCCCCCTGTACCTCCAGTAACTAAAGCTACTTTGTTATTTTTTTTTCTCATAAAACGCAAACAAATAATTAAAAATATTTAATTCTAATTTTTAAAATAATGGCCAATATACGAAATGGCTAATTGAATAATTTAAAAACTTTCAAATTTATGCAGAAGCTTGGTTTTTTTAATACTCAAATTAATTCTGCAAAACTTTTTTAATTGAAAATTATTTAAAATATTAGTGAAAATATATTTTTCCGGCAAAAGAATTGAAACACCCCTATTCTATAACAAGTTTTTGTGTGAAAACATTAAATTTTGCACTTAATTTAATATAGTAAAGTCCTTTAGCTAGGTGCTTTAAATTAATTTGTTTGTTATTTTCTACATTGGTCAACTTCGCTTTTTCGCAATAAACGGCCTTCCCTATTGCATCATAAATGCTAATTATTAATTCATCAGAATAAGTATTATTAAAAGAAATATTTACAATTCCATCAGAAGGGTTAGGGTAAATAGCATAAAAATTCTCAAAACCAGATAAATTGTTGGATTCAATTCCTAAACAAGACTGAACGGTAATAATTTGTGAAGCAGCATTAGCGCAACCGTTTTCAGTTACGGTATACATTATATTTTCTGGTCCAACCCCAGCAAGTGCAGGGGTAAATAATCCAGCGCTTACGCCTGTTCCGGCATATGTGCCACCAGCAGGGGTACCACCTATCAATGTAAGGGGGGATGCTTCTAAACATATTGGCGTATTAAATGCTGACAAACTAACGCTAGGCATAGGATTTACTGCAACTACCACGTTTTGACTAGCTCCTATGCATCCATTTGCATTACTTGTGTATGCATATGTAACATAAACTATAGAAGATGTTGAATTAGTAAGCATTTCACTAACATTGGCATTGCCCGATGCTGCAATTTGTAATATCCCGGCAACGGCCGCGCGACTCCAGGTAAAACTTACCCCAGGAGTTGTAGTTGTAGCGGTATAGTTAAAAATGCTGCCACTGCAAATGGAAGGAGATAAACTACTGCTTAATACCGAAACTTGACTTACGGTTACCTGCATGCTCTGACCTGGAGCATTGTTGCATCCGCTTAAAGTGGTGGTATAAAAATAAAAAACAGTTATCGGACTAAGAGTACTATTGGTTAATATTTCATTTACATTTCCAAGGCCTGTTGCTGCCGGTTCATTTATACCAGTTACGGCAGCTCTTGTCCAAGAAAAGGATGCACCAGAAGCTAAACTCAATGGAACATAATTGAAAGCATTTCCGCTACATATAGTAGGAGGAGTTAAAGAACTACTTAATGAGGGATTAGGATTCACAACAATTATCACATCTTCTATATTACTACAAACAGAATCAGTGGTAGAATAATGATAGATAACGTTTATTGGAACTCCTGTTGTATTGGTTAATATTTCGCTTACATTAGTAGTGTCGGCAGCACCAGCTTCGCTAATACCTGAAATAGTGGGGCGGGTCCAATTAAATGTTACTCCAGGTGTTGCACTCGAAGGGATATAATTGAAGGTAGCCCCGCTACAAATTGCTGTGGGTAATAAGGTGCTACTTAAAATAGGAGTAGGGTTTTCAAATTCGTCGGCACCAATATCCGGAGCATTTGCATTTCGAGTATTATTGTCGAAATCGCTTGTTATCCCTGCTATTGGAGTTGCTTTATAATCCAATTCGCAATTACTTCCAATTACAAGGTGAAGGTCAGAAGAGGAAACAAATACAGGCGCAATGGATAATGAATTAATATCTTTTCCAGTAGCAGCTTTCCAACCAGCGAGATTGGCAATACCAGATCCTAAATAGCCTATATTAGGGGACGATCCATGATTATAATTATTATAATCAATTTGCGCAAATACGTTGGCAGGGGCATCGCAAATAATACTATATCTATCGACTCCCATGGTTTGACTATTCGAAAAAATATTATTTCTTACATTTAGTGAGTTTATTCCAGTAACATTGCTGGTAACGTTAAAAGCGGCAGGCAATCCATCTGAAGATTGATTTGTATTCATAGAAACAGTATTATAATAAATATTATATCCTCCTCCATTATCTACTATTATCCCATAACCGTTATCCGCTAATCCACTACCATTATAGCCATAGCCCGCTATATCATCAATCATATTATTAACAATAGTTAAATTAGAAGTTAAAGAACTAGCTTTCAGCACAATTCCATTGGCACCATATCCCGATGTATTTGTATTTTTAATATCACTAATTTTATTATTACTAATAATCCCACCCGAAATAGCTCCTACTACGGCAATCCCAGAAGCTGTGGATGTGCTAGCAGTATTAACTCCCAAAATAGTGTTATTAGAAACAGCAATATTTGTTTGATTAGAAATAAATAAGCCTCTGTAACCTATTTTTTCAACTGAACTAATCGAACCAATTACATTGTTAATGATTGTGTTATTGCTTTCCCCTGTTGTTGGGCCTACCAATGCAATACCATAAGAACACTCAGTTATGCTATTATTCTGAAATGTGTTATTTCCATTAGATTTTTCAGCAGGAGCTCCTATATTAGCTCCGCTTGAAGTAATTATGGCGCCCATTGTAGAAGTGGGGCTGTCCCCACTGAGTTTGCAGTTTTTTATTGTGTTATTAGAGGCGCCATCAGTGGAGGAAGCGCTGGCTAACCAAATTACTGCTGATGCAGCACCTGTATTCGAGTTGCTAATAGAAAGATCTTTTGATGAGCCGCCAGAATTAGAACCATCAATAGTAACAAAATCGGCGCCGTTTAATTTGATGATTGCAGCTGCACTACTACCAGATATCAATGCCGTTATACCAGTATTGGGCTTAATTGTTAATTCATAATTAGCCGCACAACCATAAGCAATTGAATTTAAGCTATTTAATCCGCTTTCGGTAATATTACTAAGAATGCTAGCAGTTAAATCGGAGGATAATCCATTTGCATTAATTGCTTCGAATAGTCCGCCTACTCCGGTTAATGTAGGATAAGTTCCTCCTGTACCAACTGTGGAGGCGCCGCCTAAGCCGGATAATATATAATAACTCTTTAATGCTCCACCCATAGGAAATGCAGCTACAGTTAATGCTACATTACTAGGAGCTGCCGCAAATGTTCCATCATTGATACCAATATTAGGTAATGAAAACAAATCCTGAGCAACAACAAAATATTGTATGGTATCGCCAACAGCAATGCCTCCAAAAATTAATGAGTAATTAATAATTAAACTAAACGGACTAGCAGCATTATTAGCCTCACTATATTTCCAACCGTTGGAAGAATTTGTATTTGTGCCAGGTATTGTATTTAAATTGGACGACTTTTTAAACCAAATGCGTGGCTTTGTGCCATTAACAACATTTACACCAGAGGCGTCGGTAATCGTTGCCAATACAGTATCATTACTTAAACAGCTATTGTTACCTATTGCAGTATATGTTATTGAAGGAGGCATTAAATCACTTGCAATACCACTAAACTCATCTGCACCAATGTCGGGAGCAGTTCCCGTACCAACATATCCACCATTACCTTGCCTAATATTTGCATCGAAGTCTTTGGTTAATAAAGAAATATTTATTCCCCCGCTTTCAATTTGTGAAGCAATGGAAGGGTTTATATGTTGCGCTATTAAAAATACAGGTGCAACGGACATTGAATAGAGATCTTTCCCTGTAGCTGTTTGCCAGTCTGCAAGATTGGCTACATCTGCTCCTAAATAGCCTAAATTAGGGGAAGATCCATGGTTATAATCATTATAATCAATTTGCGAAAATGTATTGGCTGATGCATTGCAAATAACACTATACCTCTGAACTCCAACAGTTTGAATATTAGAAAAAATATTATTTCTTACATCAATTGAATTTACTGCCGTAACATTATTAGTAATATTAAAAGCTGCCGGAAAACCAGATGTATCTATTTGATTCGTATCCATGGAAACGGTGTTATAATAGATATTATACCCACCACCATCATCAATAATTATCCCATAGCCATTGTCTTCAGATCCTTTATTGGAATATCCATAACTTGCAATATTTGAAATCATATTGTTTGAAACAGTAAGATTAGAAGCTATACTAGCGGCTGCAACACAAATACCATTGGATCCCCATCCAAAATTATTTGTGTTTTTAATATCACTAATTAAATTTGCGTTTATATTTCCACCTGAAATACCACCATTTACAATGATACCAGATGCCGTGCTACTGGTAGCGGAAGACACTCCCAAAATTGTATTATTTGAAACATTTAAATTGATTTGATTAGCTACATAAACTCCTCTAAATCCAATTTTATTGGAAGCGCTAGTAGAACCAATAAGATTATTTGATATCGACACAGCGCTATCTCCCGCAGCTGATCCAACTAAAGCAATGCCATAAGAGCATTTATTAATAACATTATTTTGGAAAAGGTTAAGAGAATTTGCTGTTTCTGAAACACCACCTATTAAATTTGAACTTGATGATACGATACCAACAAATGTAGTAGTAGGTGAATTGCCATTAATAATGCAGTTTTTAATTGTATTGCTCCTTGCCCCATTAGTAACCGAAGTGCTACCAAGCCAAACAACACAAGAATTGATATTTGAGCTATTATTACTGATTGTTAAATCCCTTGTTGTACCGCCAGCATTTGACCCATTAATGGTAACAAAATCAGCACCATTGAGTTTTATTATTGCCGAATCAATATTTCCAGAAATAAGAGCTGTAATACCACTGGCAGGCTTAATAGTTAAAGAATTCCAGGATCCAGCAATGGGTTGATTTAAAATGGCAGTTGTTGTTTCAACAGTATTTGCAGTAATGCTAATTAAAATAACATTTCCCGTTTGGTTTGCATTTAAATTTACACCATCAAATGCAGCTTTTAAAGTTGTATAAACAGCATTGGCTCCGGTAGAACCAGAAACGGTTACTTGCGAATTCATTTTTACAGAAGTCGCAAAAATAAAACACAATAAAAGAAAACATTTTGCTTTAAAATAATTTACACTTTTTATAGAATTAAACCGCCTTTTCATGATTATTTTTATTGAAAAAAATTAAAAAATTAAAATGCAAATGTAAAGAAAAAAACTTCAATGCTATATATTGTATAAATCACCTAGTATAAGACAATCTGGCACAAAACACTAAATTGTAAATTCCAGTATTTAATTAATTAAACAAGGTATAAATATATATCTTTGCTTAATATAACATTTCAAATAAAACAACGTTTAATTTATAAATGACAACAACTAATTATCAAAGATTAATTGAAAGGTTAGATAGCTTTATCCGAAAATATTATACAAATCAACTTCTACGTGGTTTAGTTTACAGTTCCGGTTTAGTTTTACTATTTTATTTATCATTAACAGTATTGGAATATTTTGCTCACTTCAATACCTCCATCCGTACTATATTATTTTATTCATTTATTACTAGCAGTGGATTTATCTTCACAAAATTTATAGTCATCCCACTAACTAAATTATACAAACTAGGCAAAATCATTAGCTATGATGAAGCAGCCAATATTATTGGGAAACATTTCCCCATTGTGCAGGATAAATTGTTGAATGCGCTTCAGTTGCAACAACAAACATCTGAAATAAGCCACCCCCAGCATCAATTTTCACTGTTAGAAGCAAGTATCAATCAAAAAATAAATGAATTAAAACCAGTAGAATTTAATTCGGCCATTAATTTTTCGGAAAACAGAAAATATTTGAAATATGTTTTAATTCCTATATCGCTTATTGTTGTATTGCTATTTTCTGCACCCAGTATTATTAGAGATGGGACAATTCGTTTGGTGAAGCATACTGATTATTTTGAAAAAAAATCCAACTTTCAATTTGTGATCAGCAATAGCGATTTAAAAACAGTTATGCAAGAGGATTTTGAGTTGAATGTAAAAATAATAGGGGATGAAATCCCTGATATTATCTACGTTGAAATAGAAGGCAATGAATTTCAATTAGAAAAACAAAATAATTTTAATTTCAGCTATTTGTTTAAAAATGTTCAGAAAAACATAAGTTTTCAACTTCTTGGCGATGGTTTTAAATCAAAAACATATGAGTTAGTAGCTTTACCAAACCCTATATTACTCAACTTTAATATTTCTTTACAATTCCCCAAATATTTAAATAAAAAGGATGAATTACTAAGCAATATAGGAGATTTGGTTGTGCCAGCAGGAACAAAAGTTAGCTGGAGTTTTAACACAAAAAACACAAACCTGTTAAGACTAAATTTTAATGATACTTCCTTTAGTGTATCACCAGCCTCTGACAATACTTTTAATTATAATACCCAGCTTTTTAGCGATAAAATATATTCTGTAACAACTGCAAATCAATTTTTAAAAAATAAAGATTCAATAACCTATGCCATCAATGTAGTTCCAGATGCATATCCACAAATAGCAGTAGAAGAAAAGAAAGATACCACAGCCGCTAAACGTATTTATTTCCGTGGAGAAGTGAAAGATGATTATGGATTTAACAAGTTACTTTTCAATTATCAATTTATTACAAATAGCGATTCGAGTGAGAACGATAATAATAAAAAGCTTTTAGCTAATTCAAGAATTGTTGCAATAAACAAAGTACTTACAAAAGATCAATTTTACCATGATTGGGATTTGAATGAGCTCGAAATTTATCCTGGTGAACAAATTGAATATTATTTTGAAATATTTGATAATGACGGTGTTTATGGAAGCAAGTCCACCCGTTCACAAAAAATGATTTTCAAAGCACCTACCCTTAAGGAGCTAGAGGAAAATACCGACAAAAACAATAATAAAATAAAAGATGATATGCTTGAAAGTATTAATCAGGCTAAAGATGTGCAAAAAGAACTGACCGAATTACAGAGAAAATTGGCTGAGAAAAAAAATCTTTCCTGGGAAGAAAAAAAGAAACTAGAGGATTTACTTGCAAAACAAAAAGAACTGCAGAAAAAAATAGAGAAAATAAAAAACGAAAACAAGCAAAACAACCAGCAGCAGAATGAATATACGCAGCCTGACGAAAAAATATTGGAAAAACAAAAACAATTAGAAGAGTTATTTGAAAAAGTAATGACGCCAGAATTAAAAGATAAATATGATGAATTACAGAAATTGCTGGATAAGTTAGACAAAAATAAAGTGCAGGAAATGTTAGAAAAAATGAAGCATGACAATAAAGATTTGTTGAAAGAGCTGGATCGTAATTTGGAGATTTTTAAACAGTTGGAGTTTGAAAAACAACTGCAAAAAAGTATTGAGAAAATAGAAGACCTTGCTAAGAAAGAAGAGACCCTATCAAAGAAAACAGAAGAGAAAAATTCAAATCCGGAAGAGCAAAAAGAAAAACAAGATGCACTTAATAAAGAATTCCAGGATGCTAAAAAAGATTTGGATGAATTGGAGAAAAAAAACAATGAATTGGAAGACCCTAAAAACCTTGACAATACGGATGAGCAGGAAGAAGATATCCAAAAAGAAATGGATAAGAGTAGTGAGCAATTAAGTAAAAAAGAAAGTAAAAGTGCTAGTAAATCACAAAAAAATGCAGCACAAAAAATGAAAAAATTGAGTGAAAAGCTAGCAAAGATGCAAGAAGAGATGGCGAAGGAGGCAGAAAGCGAGGATATTGACAAATTGCGCAATATCCTTGAAAACCTAATTCAACTCTCATTTGGACAAGAAGCATTAATGGCTGAATTATCAAAAGCAAAAACCAATGACCCGCAGTTTTATAAAATAAATCAAAAACAAAAGAAATTACAAGATGATTCTAAAATGATTGAAGATAGCTTGGTGGCATTAAGTAAAAGGGTGCCTAAAATAAAAGCAGTAATTAATCTTGAAATAAGTGCTATAAATATGAACATGGAAAAAGCGGTGGCGGAAATAAAAGAAGCTCCTACCCCATCCTTTGACGGGAAAAACCACAAAGAAGAGGGCTTAAGCCGGCAACAGTTTGCTATGACATCTATCAATAATTTGGCACTGATGCTGAATGAAGCATTAATGCAAATGCAAGCCGAGGCGAAACCTGGAGGCCCCCCTGGAAGTGGTAGCTGTAAAAAACCAGGCGGCGATGGTAAAAAGCCTTCTGCAGGTAATTTACGTAAGATGCAGGAAGCGTTAAATAAACAAATTAAAAAATTAAAAGAAGGAATGGAGAAAGATGGAAATAAACCAGGGGATAAATCAGGCATGGGAGGGGCTGGAATGAGTCAAGAGCTTGCAAAACTTGCTGCGCAACAGGAATCTATACGTAAGGAGTTTCAAAAAATGCTCAACCAGATCAATAAAGACGGAAAAGGAGCAGGTGGAATGGATAAACTAGCAGAAAAAATGGAAGAAACGGAAACTGATTTAGTAAATAAAATGCTAAATATGGAAACTATTAGCCGGCAAGAAGAAATATTAACAAGATTACTGGAAAGCGAAAAGGCCGAAAACGAAAGGGAAATGGATGAAAAAAGGCAGTCGAATGAAGCTAAAAACGAAACTTTTGTTAACCCCAATGAGTTTTTAGAATATAATAAACTAAAAAACAAGGAGACGGAATTACTAAAAACCGTTTCTCCTTCCTTAAATCCCTTCTTCAAGAAGAAAGTTAACGAGTATTTTAACAATTTTGAAGAATAATAATTTTTAATTTTATAAGTACCTTACCAATTAATGCTAATAATT
>CAMBDK010000072.1 GCA_945865315.1 Chitinophaga pinensis
TAATCAGCAACTACGTTTTTATTCGTTACTGTATACATTTTCAGTTCCATAAACATCTGATAGGCTGAACCATTTTTAAATATATCATCATAAGGGTTTTCAATTAGTTCTTGTTCCTCTCCTTTCTTAATTATCGTTCCTAATTTTAAAACACTTTTAAAGCCATGTTCCTTTTCTATAATTAAAAAATCAAAAAATTGGCTATAAGCTTCTATCTTAGCTATGGTACTTATTATTTTCTTTTTTTCTTCAGTATTATATCCTTTTAATATTTCATCAATTACCAAATTGTAAGTTTTATTTTTATCACTAAAATAAATATTATTTATATTTTGAATTAAGCTTAAAATTGATCCTTTTCGCAAATCGTCATTTGCTTGTAATTGTTGATATTCAATATTCCTATTATCCCATATATTGTTGAAAGTTAAATTTATGTCACGAGTAATATCCATTGATTTAATGTATTCCTTTTTCAAGGTTTTAAGCAACTTATTCGACTGCTCTAATTTTATGTCTTTATAGTTTATCATTTAAAAATATTTAGCAAGTTCTATGGCTTTTTCAGTAACAGTTTTACCTATATATTCCAAAAACATAGTTTCTGTGGAATGTCCAGTTACATTAATCAATAATGAAGTAGGTATGCGCCCATAATTATTGGTTGCAAAGGATCGTCTGCCAATATGAGATGTAACTAACTCCCATTTTTCAAAAGTTCCATTTTCTTTGCGAGTGATTTTGCCCTCTGTTTTAGCTTTTGATCCCTTTACCATTTGATTTATCTCAGCCAATTTGCATACATCTTTTATATACTCGTTATATTTCTGATCACTGATTTGTCTGGGGAATTCACCTTTACGCTTTTTAAGAATAGTCATAACTTTTTTGCTTAATGGTATTGCCATTGTCTTACCCGTTTTAATTTGGGAAAATTCTATTAATGGCACTTTGCCCTCATATCTAATCCAATCCTTTTTAAATCTCATAAAATCAGACACCCTTTGACCAGTTTCACAGCTTATAAGCAACCAATCTTTAGCATTACATAGATAATCGTGTTCTAATTCTGTTTTTTCTATTTTCTCCAGTTCGTCAATTGTTAAATAGATCTTGTCAATTTTTTGAAGCTTAACAGAAATATTATCTAATTGAAAATGTGTTTCTATTCCGTTATTTCTAGCATGATAACAAATTGTTTTTATAAACTTTATAGCACGAGCAATAGTGTTGGTGGCATATTTTTGTTTTTTACAATAATCTTCGAAATGCAATTTAAAGTCAAGATTTACGTCTTTAATGAAGTATTCTTTTTGAGTTTCCTTTTGAAATCGTTCTAGTAAATGCTTATTGACTTTTAACTTTTTATGGGTGGAAGTTTCAATTGTACTTTCTTTATGTAATGAGTAATAATCGAAGTAATCTATTAGTTTGGTTGGAATTGATCCAGTTTGTTGAGTTGGATTAATAAAGTCTTTTAACCATTGTGTATTTATTGGGTTTTTATTAATGCTATTATTAAAATGGTTTAATAATTCGGTACTTGATTTAATAAGTTCATTATGTAACTTTTTAAAACTTGTATCCTTTAAATTTTTAGGTTGCCCTTTAACAGCACTCCAATCGTCTGGGTTAATAGCAAATTTAGTTTTTGCCTTTGCATCAATATCTCTACCATCTCTCAACCTAACATAGATTCCAGCTGGATTATTTTTACTTTGAATGAAATAGTTTATAGTTGCCATAAAGCAAATATAATAATTTAGACCATGTTTAGTCCACATTTAGTCCACATATTTCAATTTATTTCAATTCGGTTAAATATGTACCCTTAGAGTAAAGTTATAGTTATTATTGATTTTAATGAGGTTGCAAGGTGTTGTTAAGGGGTTGAAGGAACATGGAGATTGATACTTTGTAATCCCTCCGACTCCACTGTATTAATCCGTAAATAGCTAAATATAAGGCATTTATGGATTTTTTTTATGCTCTCTGTACCCACGAATGTCCCACAATGTTAGAATTATTATTATAGCGATTGAACTGTGGCATTTGCGAGATTATAGATTTGCTTGATGGGGATACTAATGCCGGTTTGTTTTTCCGGAAATTCAATGACGGAACAGGCGGCACTTACTAAGTGATGTTTTAAAAGTGCTTTTACTTCATCATATCCCTCAGGCTTATGGATCTAACCTCACCGCAGCGTAATACATCGGTTTCATTGTTCGCCTTTCAGGCGCAACGAAACCTTAGCTGTTTAGCGGTAGGTTTTCTCCTTTCGCTCTTGCAACAATCGTAAATGCAGGTCGTTTAAGTTGGGCTAAATCATTCATTGTGGGTATAAATGCAAGTCGTGCCTTTTCCGATTAGCTAACATATTATACCTAGTTCGTAATATTTGCGTAGCTTATATTTATAGCGTTTATGTATTTTTTTGTCTTTTCTTCGAGTTCGTCTTTGTAATACAAACCATCAATATATTTTAACGGAATACTATTGTAACCGTATTTTGTACCAAGAATACTACAGGCAATTGCAGCATTTGTATCTGCGTCCCCTCCCTCATTAATAATTTTCAAAAGCCCTTCTTCAAATGATACAGAATTGAAATATGTCCACAATCCAGCAGAAAGCGCTTTTAATGTAAATCCAATTGTTTCCTTTTCATCTAATTTTAGATTTTCAAGATTGTTTTCTATTGAGGCATTAATGTATTCAGCAATTGTGTTATCATATTCTGAGCCAATAGAGATTAATTCCTCTTTCGTCAGTCTTCTATCCGATAATAATAAATTGCTAATTATTGAAGTTGTAATAACACAAGAACCCACGCATCTAGGGTCGTAATGAGTAACTTTACAAATTTGTTCAGTGTTCATTTTAACCTTCTCTTTGTCCCAGAATTCCCACAGGCCCAATACCGAGGTCCTCATCAACGCTCCGTTAGAAGCCGTTTTATATTTGGAAAGTTTCCATACAAATTCTGACGCTTTGTGAGGATATTTTCTGAATTGAGGTGTTTGAAGAACCTGAAGTACAGTTTTTCCTATTCCTAATGGAGTACCATTGAACCATTTATATAATTGGTCGGCAAAACTAAGTTCATTTACTTTTCCGTCAATCAATATGCTATCAATGATGCACAATGCTTGGTCCGTATCATCGGTCCAATCGCCAACAATCCACCTTTTTCTATGGCTATCTTGTATAATTTCACTAAATTCTTTTAATCCAAATGGATAGTGTTTTTGTACTTGTTTTTTATCCATAAACTCGGTACCAAGTCCAAGAGCATCCCCAATAGCCTGTCCGTAAATTGTCCCTCTTATTTTATCAATTTGGTTTTCTGTCAACATATTATTTAATTCTGTTCCATAACACAAAAAATCCTTCAAGGATTAAAAACAGTTTTTATTTTTTCCTTAACAAATTCTTTAACCATTTTGGTTTTGATTATTTTCTGTTCTAGCCGAAGTTTCTATCCCCTGCCTTTTTACGCGTACCTAATTCGTCAATGAATAAATTTACCCAGTTGTCAATAAGGATGTTTGTAGTAACGAAATTTTTACTTGTCTCGAAGTCTGCCCAACCTATATTCCCAAGTAAATCGATGTCAATTTTGTAATTATTATTTTTAATAATTTTCTCAAAATAATTTAACCCTTCATGCCCACTTTTTTCATAAAGAGAAATTTTCAACTTAGCACTTTTAACGTCATTTTCATAAAGGCCTGTCCAATTAAAGCAAAGAAAAAATCCGTAGAATCCAAACTCATACATCTGATTTGGTCTTTCGCCAAAGGCTAAACGTAAATGAGTTGATGGGTCTTCAATTGTAGGTTTATATTGCTTTAATTTCTCAATGATTTGAAATACTTCATTATTTGCTATTGCATTTAGTCCGAGATTATTTAAAAAATTATTTCTCGATTGTTCAGCTAATCTGAGGCGTTTCAGTTTTTCTGCTTTGTCAGCAACAGTTTCGGGGCGACCTTCTCCTCCCGCTTCCTCTACCCTTGCTTCTATGACAGGTGCAAGCCCTTTTATACCCCATCTATCAAAATTATAGTATATCCGATTTTTGGGAAGCCACTTTGGCATTTGAGCATCAAGGTCTAATTGAACAAAGGTCGTAAAATCATAACCATTTTCATGTCCCCGATTTCTAATTGCTGTTTCTTCAATTTGGGTCCATGGCGTTTTACCCCAGTCGTTACGATAAAGAATTACAACCAAACGAGATTGTTCGCTAAACACTTCATTAAATTTTTTTCCCCCGTCAGCACCGGCAAGTTTTTTTTGTTGTTCTGAATAAATAAATGATTTGAATCGGTCTTGAATTAAATCACTTATCTGAAAAGCTAATCCTTCGTCTTTTTGGGTAAAGGAAAAGGCAACATCAAATTCATATTTTTTTTCGTCTTTCATTGCTTATTTTGTATTGTCAGTATAGTAGGATGAATTTGCATTGTCACGGACCTTCAGCAGAAGAACAGGCTTGCAATGGAAAAATGTAAGCAAGACGAAATCGCAACTGAAGACTGATGTTTATTAGTTTAATTCCGTCTGTCCTTATTTTTTTCTCAGTTCTAGTAAAGGGTAGTCTTTCTACGAATTCCCAAAATGGAGAACTCGCATTTTTTTCCATCTTATGTTGTCTGTCCCATTGTTATGATTTTGGAATAAAAATGTCCGCACTGCCAAATGACATTTAATCCAAATGGATAGTGTACTTTAGAAAATATTTCAAAATCGTCTGACTCAATTGGAGTTGTTATACTTTCTGCATCAAAGTAAACAGTCCTTTTAGTTCCTTCTTATCGGGATGCAGGCGTATCACATTTTTTTTCTAATCTATATATATTATGAGTTTATGGGAATTCCCCTGTTCAATAGCCGTGTGTGTATCTTTTTTATATATCATTGCGTTTTATATTAAGTTTATAAATTTCAAATGTTGAGCGTTCCAAATCGTGTATTTAAACTTTTCCGATCTTTCTTTATTAAACCACAAACACTCTTGAACAAGGCTTCGTAATTCTTTAAGTTCTTACCTTTTAAATCACCGCCTAATATATCCTTCTCGAAAAAGACACTGTATGATAAGCTACCAAAGTTTTTAACCACCAGCTCATATTCTAAGCCAAATTGGTATAATTTAATTTTAAGTCCAAAGTTATTGGAAAAAATTTCAAAAAGATAATTATTAGTGCCTGTTCCGTCATTGAATTTCCGGAAAAACAAACCGGCATTAGTATCCCCATCAAGCAAATCTATAATCTCATATATTCCGGCCCATACGTTATTATCAACAAACATTTCATAGTAAAACTTTTTAGGAATTCTTTTTTTTAATTCGGCAGCAGTTTCATTTAAATACCAACCTTTACTTGATCTCTTTCCAGAATACAAAATATAACCTGGTATTTGCATATAATTCTCTTGCCCCCAAGCAATACAATTTACTTTACGCTGAATTTTGAATTTTTTTAACTTGGTAATATCTAAATATGGCTGATATTCTTTGCGTTCGGAGGTTACTAAATTTTTAAAATCAAAAATATTTGTAACCCCATCTGAAAAGGTGATTAATAGTTTGTAGTCTTTGAAATATTCAGCCTTCGTAATTATCATTATTGCATGTTGTTCTATTTGTTTTTGCTTTTCTCATCAATAAGCTCCCCAGACCTTGCTAAGAATCTGGGTTGTTTTCCAAAGGCACCCAGCTGTCCAACTTATTCACCATCTTCAATTTCTTCAACTGCCGCCTCTGGTAATTCCAATGCCTTGATTGGTTGAATTGCTGAACCAGCTATACCCTTTATTGAATTATACATGTGGTTCGTGTTTAAAAGAACTTTCTGAATTTGTTTTTCCCTTTTTTTCCAATGCCCCATTATTGAACGCTTTTCTGAATTTAAGTCGGTTTGCATTTGCGTAAACCCTTCAACTATCGCCTCTACTTGCAGTCTAAATTCATTGCTTATCAAAAAATCATATAGCATTACCATTTTCCCGCCTTTGTTCTCCTGTGCAGATACAACAGAGCTAAACTGAATAATACTTTCCCGCAGCACGGCACAAAGTCCTTTAAATTCGTCATAAGAACATACCCAGATGCCGTCCATCAGTTCCATTCTTTCAATCCCCTTTGGAAATGCATCTGTTACAAGCACACCTATGTTCGCACCTTTTTCTCTGATGTCGTTTCTGAATTTTTCCAACCAGCTAATTTCAAATTTCTTTGTTCGTTTACTCTCATAGTATATTGTTCCGCAATTTTGTCTTGCACGAGTGTGAACAGTTTGCAAACAATCAGCACCCTTTTCGCCCTTTTTAATCTCTGTAATTGTATCAAGCGGAAATTGGGCAGATAACCATTCCTCAATTCCAAGTTCCTGAACTTCTCCTTGCAGTTGCATAGAACCTTGCTCTTGTTTACGCTTCATTTCCTCTGTCAACTTTTTTTGGTCTTCGAGTTGCTTATTAAGTTCTTTGACAATAAATTCATTCTTATCCTGTTCACTTTTACGGATTTTTTCTTTCTCCTCAGTTATTTGCTGATTTAATTTTTTTGCGTTTTCTGCTTCAAGACTATCTTTTAGTTCGTTCTTTTCCCTTTTTATTTTTTCAATCTCAGCTTTTGTCCTGTTTAGTTCTTTTACCTGCTCTGACTTTTCCTGAAGCTCTTTCTCAATCAGTTCAATCCGTTCAGATTGTTCACTTTGTATTTTTGTTTTTAGTTCCTTTTCAAGTGCTGCTTTCTCGCTTTTAACCTGACTGCATACTTTATCAGCAATTAATTTTTCTTGTTCGCTTTTCTGTTTCTCAAAGTCTTGCTTTTGTTGTTCAAGTTTGCCTAACTCGCTCTGAAACTTCTTCTTCTCTTCCGAAAGTTGAGCATTATACTTTTTCTTGTATTCCTCGTCAAGCTGGTGAGCAATTACATTGTTCACGTCAATTTCGTGCCCGCAGTTAGGGCAAGTGATTTTAGTTTCGTTTGTCATAATGTTGTATATAAAATTATCTAAATGCTATTGCTTGGGGGAAAGCCTGGATATATTTTGCTTTCTACCCTTTTTCCAGAAAGCCAATTATCAACTACCACATAACCTTATCAAAAAACGTTTCTTCAATAAAATCTGATATTTCAGTGTATTTAATTGCAGTGTTATTTTTTGAAATTTGAAGAACCCCTTCCTCATTTATAATAAAATAAGAATCGAAATATCCTGTTGTTTGGAAGAGGGGATAAAAACCTGAAGGGATTCCATCACCACCAGTAGTATAATACAATCGAAAAAAAGTTACTTTTAGATAAATTTGATTTCTAATAAAATCGGTGTTTACCCGGATTTTTTTTACTAAAGATATCGTTGTTTCGGAGGAAGGAAACCAAAAGGGTTTTTTTAACAATGTTTGCAATTGTTGTTTGGATATTCTTTTTTTTAATTGTATAAAAGATAGTTCATTTTTTATATAATCATTCTCCAATTTTGTTTTAAGTTCATCTATTTCATTTCGACTATTTTCATTTTGATCTTTAAGTTCATGAATTTGATTTTCCTTAGAAATTAAATCCTCCTCAAGTTTTTCAACTTTCGAGTAAAGACCTCGATATGATTCAGAAGCGTGAATCTTTTCAGCTTTCAAAGTTTTTATTTCTTCGCAGATTACCCCAATGCCTAATTTGGGATGTTCTAACTGCAACTTTTTCAGGTATTCCTCTAGAGTTATTTTTTTAATTAACTTTTCAATGTCCGACATTACTTCAGGGGTGCACCGTTTAATTCTTTCCCAAAAGTCTTCAAATGAGTTCACCTTGTACATCTCTGGAAATATAGTAGTTCCTGCTTCAGTTATCCATAGATCATTTCCTTTTACTGCAAAGAGGATTCCTCTCCAGTGGTACAATTCGTTTTCAGAAATAGATAGAGCTTTAATTATTGCTTCGATTGGTGGCCATTCATAAGTATTGATGGTGTTCCAGCCAATAGCGACAATTTTTTTCTCCCTGTTTCTTAGAATATAATTAATGGGACTTTGGTCATCTGCGTTGTAGTCAATAATAAGATTGTCATTTTGCAGACTTGAAATGTAATTGTGAAAGTTCATATTTTTTAATTAATAAGTGAATTTATCCTTTTTTTTGATCGTCTGCGTTTTATTTTTTCAACTCAAATTGCATCTTCCCGACAGCTATTGATTTATAATTAATCTTGTCGTCTATAATTATTCAGCCAGTAACGCATATACTTCTCCGCTGCATAAATCGGTTTTCTCTAATTCACCATTTTCGTCAATTAAAAAGTAATATGTAATATGATAATAGCGTCCTAAATGTTTTTTTTGATAAACAAAACTAATGATTTCATAGAATAAATTAGAAATAACTTGACAGTCTTAAAAAAGAACCCCTTGTATTTTAACAAAAAGATTTAATCTTATATACGCTACCAAGGTTAGAAAGATGCCAGTTAAATTTAGCCATTGACTTTAACGCTTTTACCAAGGATACCTTGAACACCTTTGGTGCATTGGCACCGGCTAATACAAGTTTTAGAGTTTTCTGTTCATTGAAGTTGAAAGGATTAAGTTCAATATTTAATTGCTCATCTAATACATTCATGTTTTTTTATTTTAAATTTTCCGTTATACACTTTAATACTAATTTAGATGCTGAAATATTCATTTTTTTAGCGTGTTTATTTACAGCATCAATTATTGAAATGGGTAAAGAATATGTAACAGCTTTCATCTTATCTGTTTCAGGTTCAACTAAATTTTCACCTTCTATTATCGCATCCTCAATTTTAGGTTCTGTATCTGAAAGCCTTTGTTTCCAAAGGGGAATAAACTCATTTTTCGTTTTCATTATTTTGTCATTTAGAATAAAATCAATATGTTCATTTGGTATAAATTTAGCATCACAAAGCAAATGGAGTAAAGCCTCCCTTCTCGCATCTTTACCTAAAAACAACTCCATACCATCAAGCATCTGTACCGAATGGTTTGCTATCCTATGCCCTGCCCCCATAAATTTAACGGATTCGTCAATTAATCTATGTATGGCAGGGTTAGAATGGCCTAAAAAAACTTATTCAGTTTTAGATGCTCCTTTAGATTTGGCATTGTTTTCTCTTAATAGTTTAGCAACATTAGCAGCAATAGCCATAGTATCAACAGGTAATGCTCTACCTTGCTCAAAAACTTCGTCTGCCAAATCAAGCCATTTATTCATAGCTATTTTCACTTTCCCATCGTCTTTACTAAGCAAACCATCTTTCCCCATCAAAGGCATAAGTTGAGTTAATGGGTTCATTTTATCCAAATACTCAAATGTTTGAGATGTTAATTCTTTAATAACAATAGAAGCATCGAAGGCGTCTTTCGTTGTTTGTTTTAAATACTCTGTGTTAGCATTTTCTTTCGTGTCCATTTTTTTGTTTTTTTTTATTTCCCTCCTACTCTTTTTCGGATTTTCGGAATACTCCGTTTTATTTTCTTCAACAAATAATTATATCACAAAGAAATAATAGTTAAACGCATCTAAACTGCGTTTAATTTATTTTATATTTGTAGCGAAATAAAATTTATACTATGTCGCTAAATAAAGAAGCCTATATCCGTTATAAAATAATTGATGGTTGTATCCGAAACCTGCAAAGACCTTTTCCATCAATGGATGATTTAATTGCTACTTGTGAAAAAAAACTAGGAAAAACCTTTACCGTTAGCACCATTCAAAAGGATATTAAAACAATGAAAGAAGATGAGGGGCTTGGTTTTATGGCTCCTATTAAGTTTAGTAAAAGCCGGATTGGGTATTATTATTCTAATTCTGATTTCAGTATCAGCCAAATTCCTTTGCAGGAAAACGAAATAGAAGCATTAAAATCTGCCGGTGAAATGCTACAAGTGATTTCGGGGAGCAGAGTTGGGCAATCGTTTGATGCGGCTGTAAGTAAAATTATGGTTTCGTTGAGGGAACAGCCTGATAAAAAAAGAGAGGGTTTGCCTGTTGTGTTTTTGGAAAAAGCGCCACAACAAACTGGATTTGAACATTTCGAGTTTTTAAGAAATTCAATAAAAACCCAAACGCCAATAAGTTTAGTGTATTACCATTTTTTATTAGGCGAATTTTCAACGGATATAATACACCCTTACCAACTCCTAGAATTTAGCAGTCACTGGTATATTATTGGTTATTCTGAAGAAAGAAAAGCGATGCGTGTTTGTGGTTTAGATCGAATTTTTAATCCTATTGAATTAAAATTACAGTTTAACAATAGCAAATTTCAAGAGGTAAAAAAATACAATGAAGATATGTATGGCGTAAAAACGATTGCTGGACAGAAAAAACAAAAAATAGTTTTTGCTGCTGCTGCTGATACTGCCAATTATTTAAAAGCTCATCCTTTGCATCATACTCAAAACATTAAATGGCATGACACCAGAGGGATATTTGCGTTTTCAATTAACGTTATTCCAACGTATGAACTTGTCCGTTGGTTTTTTAATTATTCTGATCAGGTGAAGGTGCTTGAAAACGATTTTATTTTTAACGAAATAAAAGAGCTGGTTAATAATACCCTGTCATATTATAAAAATTAAACGACATGAAACGATTGTTATTCATAGAGCCATCCTATATTACCAATTCAGATAATTTGAAATTATTGAGGGTAGAACTTTCGGCAAATTATACCAAAATTGATTTTGGATACCAACCAACTGAAGAACAAAAAGGAGTTGGAAATATTAAAATTCCTAAAGAAACCTATATATCTATCGTTAATGAAAAGAAAAAATTTAAGCTAACAAGCACAGAAAACATAGCCATTGAACCCAAACAGCTTAACTTTAAAACAGCAACTGATTGGTTATTTTTTTCAATTTACTTTGAGCCTGTACCAGTTAAATGTTGCGATTTAAAATTAATGGAGAAAAAAACAAATGCAGAAACCGGATTTAATTTTTATTCGATTGAATTGGATAAGAAAAAGCAGTTTGAGATAAAGTAAGATGAACTTATTTCGCTTTCATCATTATTTTTCTTTTTGAACTTTCTTCCAGCAATCCTTCAGAGAATCGTTGACTGATTCTTGTATTTCTAACCAAAACCGCTCAAGGGATTTAGGAGAGGTATCATCTAAACCAAAATCAAAAGACAATGTTGACCAGGAATTATCTTTTCCAGTTTCCTTTTCATAGGTATGAATGGTAATATTTGCCTTATGAGCCGATTCATCGGTAAAGGCAATGGTGATTTGTAAGTTTGTTTTAATCATAACCCGTGATTATTATTAATTATTTCTGTGTACGATATCGGATACCCCGTTTTATTATATTTAGAATTAGTCTTCAAATTAGTTACAATTGCTGACCAAGTTCATTTTCTTCGGTTCAAGTATTGATTTTAACTAAAATTTCTCGATTGAATATTAGAAAGTGCTTCTAAGAATCCCCACAAACCTGTTGTTTCAGTTAGGTCTTCTGCCTCATCAATATCAACATTTGATGGGACATTTTTATTTACATCGGTTTTTGAATAATTGGGATTGGCCTTAAACTCAGTAAGCCTTTCTCTTATCAAGCTTAACCAATCCCGGTACGCATCATTTTCTAAAATAAAATCACACGGGTCTTGTTCGAAACTCGGTTTGATTTCTAAATAGTTTTCTATAACAGTATTGATGTCATCCTGAATTCTATTTTCAATTTCATCGTCTTCAATATTATTATCTTCCTGAAGAATATTTTCTCTTATTTCATCCCGGTAGTTTTCGATTATATTCATTAATCTCTGTTCAAAAATTCCTTTAAGTTTAGTGAAACTTAATGTTGAATCATCCCCTACAACTTTAATAGAATTTAAGTCGTCTTTTTTGAATCCACCCAAAACATAGTCGTGATATTCACTAAAGATAAATGGGTTAAAAAAAACATCAGTTTTTAATACTTTTTTTGATTGCTTTATGCAAAGCATTTCTTTTTCACGGTCAGCTAATTCGCCACCAGTAATCCAATCTTTTATATTTTGAGCCACACTTGCGTCAGCGAGTAGCGTTTTAAAATCTTCAATTTCTTTTTCGATTTCTTTAATTCGTTGTTTTGAATTTTCCATCTTTCTTATTTGTTATTTACATTTACTAATTAATAATCCGAACATCCATTACAATAGTATTTTCGGTTCCATTTTACAACTATTTTAGATTTCTTTATAGCTTTACATCTTTCACAAGTAAATTTTATTCTATTTGACGCCATATATTTCGATCCAATATACAATAAACATCATCTATCTTTTGCAGAGAATTATCTTCCTCAATTTCTCCATTTTCATAAATTAAAAAGTAGCAAAAAAAATTTGGGCCTAGTTCCATTGCTTCTGGTTCAATATCGCCATAAGCTTCTATGTGATAATCATATGAATATTCCACTTTAATTTTAAAAATGTTGCCGCTCTCCTTCTTGTAGATAAACATGCCAATTATTTCCTGTTTCCTCTCCCCTTTTCTAATGTCTCCATTTTCCATTTGGATTTGAGAAAATTCAGTTTCTTTAAACCAAAATGACTTTGACTTTTTCGTTAAAGCTGAAATTTGCTTTTCATTAAGTGTTTTTTTTAATTCTTCTAAGGATAAATGTTTTAACTCCTCTTTTGGATAGGTTACGTGCTGTTCCCAGTTAGATAATTGTATAGCTATAGCTAATCGACCTTTATTTATAGGTATTAGATTGGGCATTACTTCAGCTTTAAAATGAGATTCTAACAGTGAAAATTTTGTTTGATATTCTATGCCATTCGGGTAACGGAATACGGTATCTTCTGCTCTATATGTCCCATCCCCATTATCATATTGTATTGTCCCATAAAAACCTGCACCGATTATACCAATGTCAAATGTAAAGGAATATTCTTGCTTATGATAGTAATTATTCTTGCATTCCGTTTTTGCAATCATTGTCAAAATAAAACCAGCTCCAATTCTAATAGGAAGTTCATTAAAACACTCACGAGCTAAACTTAGTTTAAAGTATTCTGAAGTGTCTGGTTGAAAATAATTTGAATTTTCGATTAATTCAAATAATTGCCGTATGAAATTTGAATATTCTTGCGGAACATTCAATTCCTGAGTTAATAAATTCATTTCTATTTGTGCAATTGCATCACTAAATGACTTAATGTTAAGCTTTTTTATTTCAGCTCCTACCCTATAAAAGTTCAATGTACAAATGCTGTTGTTATCGTAAAAAAACAAGCCACCAATTGATTTGAATTTATCTTTATAACTCATTTCAATTTCACATAAGTCAGCACCACTCTTATTTTTTAAATCTTTTACAAACATGGCTGTTAAAATAATCATCCCAGAAACGCTACCAACTAAATCTATGGAATCACCATCTATTGTTACATTTTCCCTCACCTTAATATTCATACGGCTTAGTAAATTGATAATTTTACTTTTCATTTTGTTTTAGTTTTTTTATTTCTGCTACATCCCTATGCAGGTTTATATAAAAAAATCAGCGTGGGACATCAGCCTACCGCTTCCTTAGGTACCGCGAAGCACCCGAAAAACAAATAAACCAAGCCCACGCCTTGACGTGAGCATTAGATTTATCATTGTTTTTCTATTAAAATTCGCGGTTTTAAGGATGCAAGATAACTAACGCTAATATGTTATTTTTTAACTCTCTGTTTTGTGTTTTAATTTTTATGGTTTCTGTTACAAATATAGTTATTTCATATATACCCCAAAATAAGCATATTATCAAAGGCAATGGGGCTTTTATTACATCATCACTAAGAAAGGAGAAAAGCGCGCCAGTGCTTATGTAGGATTGATGTTTGCCAACTTTCCTATACTTGCGAAAAATGCAAAATTGTCTTGCATCCGAAAGATGGCGATTGTTGTGTGTTTTGCACGTATGGAGATCACAAATGCCCTTCAATGCAATAGGGTTTAAATCAACCAAATGGCATACTAAATTTGATACTAAGTGTACTATATCTCTAAATATTTTAATTTATCTATTTTGGCTAAATGGGTATTTATCAGGTTCGACTTTGATACCCCTTTGGGTACACCGCTAAAATGCACGCTCAGAGCGGGTTTTAGCAAATTTAAAGAACAAAAAAGCCTCTCATTTCTGAGAGGCTTTTTGCTTGGTTAGGAGGCACTAAGTTTATCTAATTTAATTTACTAATTCGTTAAAGGAACGATTTTATAAATCACATTACTCTTAGTTTTATCTTTCTGCTTGTAGGCAACCAAAACATTATTTTCATCTATTGGTTTCACAACTGCAAATTCAGATAGGGCATTCTCTGATGAAATAAATTTTGTAGCAAGAATTTTTCCGTTTGGATCTCTTTCTTGCAAACCGATTCGAGCATTAAAGTTGTCGCCTTTTTTTACAGTTTGATCCCAAACAGTAACAATGTTTCCATTTGAAAGACTTGTAATCTGTGGGTGTTTCGCTGAAGGACTACTGGATACAGTATCTCTTATAGAAAAAGTTTTACCTAAGTCTGTGGAATTACAATAAAAGACACCTTCGCCACCACCCATTGTGTACCAAGCATAGTGCATGCCTACATTGTTTTGTGTAGCGGTTGGTCCAGTATGCGGACAGCCATTGATTACCCAATTGTCCGCACTGATTCTTACAGGTTGAGAAAAAGTTTGTCCGCCATCCGTTGAAACGATCTGAACCATATCACGAATAGAATCATTTATTATATCCCGATAAGAGGCATGGACATTTCCTTTATTGTCAACAAACAAATCGGTTCGGCAGCATTGACAGCATGTTTCACCGATGGCCTTTTCATTTTGAAAACCATTTTTCCCTTTTGTTTCAGCACAAAATAAAGTTGAGCCTTCTTTTTTCTTATCTCCTCGGTTATCAAGCCAAAGAACCATTGCTTCGCCATTTGGAAGAAGTTCCATATCGAAGTACCTCTGATCATAAGCAGATGTATCTTTCACAAGGGCTATGGCATTTGCCCATGTTTTCCCTTCATCAAAAGATTGGGAATAGTAAACTAAACCTGAATATTTACTTTTAGGATTTGAATTACTAACTCCCCACATTGCAAGAATTTCTCCATTAGGTTTAAAAAGAATTTTAGGAAGGTTCTCTCCATGCGGATGAATATCCTTACTTGAAGCGATTTCAACTGGCTCTGCAAAGGTTTCACCCTTATCTTTAGAAATGGCATAACACATTATTGCTACGCTATCGTTAAGTTCGTTTACCCAACTCAAAACTGTATTCCCTTTATTATCAATGGTAAGGTAAGGGCATGAAAATTTTGATGCAGTATCTGAAGAAACGGTTTTCTCAGCATAGAAGTTAGTTTGTTCCTTTAATTCATCTTTGCATGAATACAACGATGAAATTAGTATGCAGGTAATGAAAAATTTTTTCATAGTTGTTTATTTTTTTCCTGTAAAATTATATTGCAAACCAAAAACAAAAGTACGTGGAGGGGCTGGTGTAAAGGTTGTTCGATTGGTTGAAGCGTTACCTCTTGTAGCATTAAAAGCATACAGTTCATCTGTTGCGTTCATTATATTACAAAAAACTTCAATACCTTTCCACTCATAACCTACCCGTGCATTAAGTACACTTATGCCTTTTGCACCAAAAACACCTTTGTCCTCATACTTTACAGTATTAACCTGATTCTGATACCAAGCACTCATGTGCTGCCATTCTATTCCGACCCTTAATCCCTTTACATATTTTGGTTTGTACACAATCTCGCTATTGGCTACCCATGAGGGAGCACTTGGCATTGTTTTACCATTTACATCCTTAACCAGATCGGTTGATTTTGTGCTAAGTATAAATTCATCAAAACGGTGTGTAGCATTTGTGCCGCTGAATCGGATCATCCACTCTGAAGTTGGGCGGTATGTTGCTCCGTATTCTACTCCCTGATGGGTTGTTTTTCCTGCACTTTGATAATCTGTTGAATTATCAGGCTGACGAATACTTAATAATTCGTTTCTTCCAAGCAGCTGATAAAAAGTTATATCCAAGTCCAGTTTATTTTTAAACAAACTTAGCCAACCACCGAGTTCGTAATTTGTGAACTGAGCCGGAGTCAGATTATAATAGAATTCGGCAGGATTTGTATTTGGTTTTTT
>CAMBDK010000073.1 GCA_945865315.1 Chitinophaga pinensis
CTTGCCGACCTTTACGACCCATTAACAATGCCTCCAACATTGGTAAAAGCACACAACGAGTTAGACAAAGCAGTAGACTTAGCTTACAGACCGCAAGCATTTACAAGTGAAGCGAACAGAATGGTTTTTCTATTTGAACTTTACGAAAAATATACGGCAGACCTTTTTACAAAAGAGAAACCGAAAAAAATAAAAAAGACAGCTTGACAATGACGAGAAACATACGGACAACAAGAACGCCAGCACCTAACAGCGGTTTGGCAAAAGTGGCGGTTTCGTTCTCCGCAGACATATTTGTGGTTACAGAAAGTTTAGTTCTCCGCATCAACATTTGTGGTGAAAAACGCCACCTTAGCCAAGCCCGAAAACCTTATGGCAAATATCTTGACTAAATAAAATCAGCACTTTAAAATTAATAAATAGTGACAACTATTTTTCTGTTTTATTAAAAAAACCAAGTTAAACTCAATAAAATATAATAAACAATGATTATTCAAATAGAACAATTTATTAAACCAAAAGAAAAAGAAATTATTCTTTCAGCGATAAATAAAATTGGTTACAAAACTACAGAGGTAAAAACTCAAAAAGGAATTTACTTGGTTTGTATTGGCAAAAAAGAATTTGATATTCGATATATAGGTAGCCTTGATGGTGTGGAAGATGTGCATCGTGTTTCTGAGGCTTATAAATTAGTTTCCCGCAAGTGGAAAGTAAATGCCTCTGAAATAGATTTGGGCGACGGGGTTAAAATTGGCGAAAACAATTTAACATTAATGGCTGGCCCATGCAGTATTGAGAGTGAAGAACAGGTAGAAAAAATCGTTTCTCATTTAGTAGAAAACAAGGTTAAAATTATGCGTGGTGGTGTATTTAAACCTCGTAGCTCCCCTTATGCCTTCAGAGGCATGGGATTGGAAGGTTTAAAAATGTTCAACCGCGTTTGTAAAAAAAATGGAATAAAAATTATTACAGAAGTAATGCAAGTTTCTCAAATTGATGATATGATTGATTATGTTGATGTATTTCAAATAGGAGCCCGTAATTCGCAAAACTTTAACTTATTAGATGCTTTAGGTAAAGTAGATAAGCCTGTTCTTATAAAACGCGGGATGAGCGGTACTATTGATGAATTATTACAGTCGGCAGAATATATTTTTTCAAATGGTAATGAAAAACTTATGTTATGTGAACGTGGGATTCGTACCTATGAAACGGCATACAGAAATACATTCGACATAAATGCCATCCCCATCTTAAAAGAAAAAACACATCTGCCTATTATTGCAGACCCTTCCCACGGCATTGGAATTCGTGAACATGTACCAATGATTGCATTAGCGGCGATGATGGCAGGTGCTGATGGTGTTATATACGAAATTCATGAAAAACCTGAAGAAGCTGCCAGTGACGGACAGCAGACTTTAAATTTTGATGAATCAAAACAACTTATTAATCGATTGAATAATAATTACCTGCTAAAATAATTTTTTATAAGAATGCATATACACTCCTCTTTAGTAAAGCTTTCAAAAAAATTTCGACAAAACAGTTATATTAATAAAAACAGATGATTTCATTTTTTTGCAAAAAATATACTTATGAAAAAGCGCGTGAGGAATGAACAGCAGCAATTCAGGGTTGCAGGTGGGGAGGAATCGTTTGTTCTTTATTTTTTGTTTCTTTTTTATCAAGACAAAAGAAAAACCTACAGTTGTTGAACCATTTAATTTGCGGATTTATTCCGAAAACTTTACTTAGATTTTATTTTTAATTTAATATCATTTGATATTTTAATTATTTAAAATTAATATTTTTTATTAAAAATTATACTACCAGTGCCTTAACTTTGTATTTTCGATTATCCAACTTTATAAATTATGAATTTTAAAAAAACAATTTTAATTACTGGGGGGGCAGGATACATTGGGTCTCACACAATTATTGAACTTCTTAAAACAACGGAATTCAGAATAATTTCCATTGATAATTTTTCAAACTCATCGATTAAAACATATGACCGAATTGAAAAAATTTCCGGCAAAAAAATAACAAATTATACTATTGATATTTGCGACAAAATTAATTTGGAAAAACTTTTTGAAGCCGAAAAAAATATTGTTGGAATAATTCATTTTGCTGCCTTTAAATCTGTCCCTGAATCTGTTTCAAATCCTTTTAAATATTACCATAACAACATTTCGTCCTTACTTAATATTTTAGAATGTTGTTTAAAATTTAATATCCCAAATTTTATTTTTTCCTCCTCTTGTTCTGTTTATGGGAATATTAGTAATCTGCCGGTGAAAGAAGATACAATACTAGGAAAAGCCGAATCACCATATGCTTATACCAAACAAGTTGGCGAAGAAATTATTAAAGATTATACCATCGCTTTTCCTAAATTAAAAACCATTTTATTGCGCTACTTTAACCCTGTGGGTGCACATAGTTCAGGTTTAATAGGCGAATTGCCTATCCATAAAGCGAATAACCTGGTGCCTATCATTACCCAAACTGCTATAGGGAAAATTCAACAAATGACTGTTTTCGGCAGTGATTATCCTACCCGTGACGGCACATGCATTAGAGATTACATCCACGTTACGGATATCGCTAACGCTCATATAAAAGCTTTAATGGTTTTAATAAATGGAAGCAATAAATCAAATTATTCTATTTTTAATTTGGGAACGGGCAATGGTATCAGTGTATTAGAAGCTATCGGTGCATTTGAAAAAATAAGCGGACAAAAACTAAATTATTTCATTGGCGATAAACGTCCCGGCGATGTGATAGCGATTTATTCTGACACTGAAAAATCAAGAGTTGAGCTGGGATGGGAGCCTCAATATAATTTAGAAGATATGATGGAAACTGCCTGGAAATGGGAATTGGAACAATTAAATTTTGATAAAGACTGATTCAAATAATTAAACCAGTCTTATTATTACATAAATTTTATACTTGATCGTTTTTTATTTTTGTTGAAACCATACATCCCACGGTATTGCAACATTAATTCAAACCCTCCTATTGATTTTGATACTGGTGTTAAATCTGAGATATTTATATCATATGCTACAGCGAAAGCAAAATCTTCATAATCCAATCTTAAATTTAAAAAAGCTGCATCCTTGTAACGATAAAATGCCCCTAAAGTCATGCTTCGCTCGCTATGGTAACCTGTATATTTAGAACGCTCTTGCAATAAATATTTAATATTTGTGCCACCATTAATTAATAATGTGCCACCCTGTTTGGATACCAATAGACTGGGTAGCAATACTGCATTGCTATTATAACCTAATTTATAGGCCATATTCCATTGAAACGAATATTTCCTCAATAATTTATCCGTCCGACCAATAATTGAAACATTGGGTGAAGTGATATGGTGCAATGCAAAGCCCAAAGCATTACGAAGTTTTCTGTCTGAATTAAAATTCCAAACTATCCCTGTCGACATATCTAAAAAAGATGCGCTACCTCCATAATTTTCGGATATGCCATGCGTTGCACTATATCCTCCTGTATTGGGGTCATATTGGCTATCGTACTTTATGGATCCTAGGGATAAACTTTTAATATTATACCCCATTTCATAACCAAAAGTAAGATAATGTAACTTTTTACCTCCCAAAAATTTAGAGTAGGAAAATAATCCATTATATGAATTAGTAACTAGATTTACAGATCCTTGGTTATCATTTACTACATTTAATCCTGCAGAAATAAAATCGTCGCCTGTCATCTTCTTTTTAAATATTGGTGCATCCAAAGCTATTGATGCTGTTTTAAAAGGGTTTGTAATGGTAAACCATTGCATGCGGTATAAAGTTGAAACTCTAACATCCCCATTAAAAATGCCAGTATTTGCTGGGTTTATAGTTAATGGTGAATTAAAAAATTGAGAATAGTGTGCATCTTGTGAAAACAATAAACCTCCACCATACATACCTGAAAACATTAAACACAATAATAGGTAGCAGCACCTTGTCCTTTTTGCAAAAGAAGGGTAAATCCATTTTTTAATATTGAATAAAAATTTTCTCATTAATTTCTAATTACCTTATTAGACTTAAAGTCCCATTTTCATTAATTAATTCTCCATTACAATATTTTACTTCCAATGTAAAAACGAAAACGCCATCGTTCATTTCTAACTCATTAAATTTACCACCCCAGCCTAATTTATAATCTGTTGTTTCAAATACTTTCTGCCCGGTTCTATCAAAAATCATTAAATTAACCGATTCAATACCTCTACCATGCACATGCAATGAATCATTTATTCCATCTCCGTTTGGTGAAAATCCAGTAGGCATAAAATAATTATAAATGTTTAAAATATTAATTGTTACAGTATCCGTATCATAACAACCATCGGGACTAGTTAAGGTTACATAATAATTTTGAGCTGAGGTAGGCGAAACCGTTGCCGATTCACAAGTATTACAAACCAAATTAACGAGCGGCCCCCAGGATAAAGTTCCATTATTTATGGAGGGCAAAGCTGTCAATACCGTATTTTCACAACTGCCAATTGTTGTTATTCCAGAAATAGAAACCAAGGGCACAGGATTTACGGTGATACTAAATATTGTGCTATCAACACAATTATTACTGGTACCCACAAGCGTATAAGTGGTGGTGGTAATTGGACTAGCATTTACAACAGCTCCTGTTGATGAGCTTAAGCCTGATGATGGTGGCAACCAAACATAAGTATTTGCACCAGCACCATTAATAGCAAGGGAATAACCTTCACAAACCTCTGGGTTAGCTGGTGCAACACTTACTACGGGTAATGGATTTACACTTGCAAAAATAGTGTCGTAGCCAACGCAGTTACTTGTATTTATAAATGAATAAATTAACTTATGAATTCCTACTCCTGCAGTTGCCGGGCTGAAAAGTCCAATTGGGTCTGTAATACCTGTTCCATTCCATAATCCATTTGTTGGAGTTGCACCAATTAATACAATATTACCAGCATTAATACAAGCTGAAAAATCTATACCTCCATCCACTGCGTCGGCAGGGATAACAGTGATAGTTAATGCATTACTTAATGCACTCGGACAGCCCAAATCTGTAGCAATTACTGTAATGCTATTTCCGGCAATTAGAGTGGTATTAAAAGTATTATTTGCTCCACTTTGAACCGATATACCAGCATTAAAAAATTCGTAATTATCATATCCTGAAGGTATTGAGTTAAAAGTTATCAATTCGTTCTCACAAATTATATTATCCAAATCCGAACTACCAAGCCATGAACCGGGTATTGGGTTAACACTTGTAGTGATGGCATTACTTGTTTGTCCTATACAACCTGATGAACTTGTTGCTATAACTTCAATCATACTTCCATTAGTTAAGGCAGTAGTTGTGTAGGTATTACTTGCACCAGATTGAATGTTTGAACCTGAATTTAAAAAATCATAATTGGTAAATCCGGGAGGGGAAGCAGTAAAAGTTATACTTTGGCCTGTTCCGCATAACAGGTTATCAGCATCCGAACTTGTTAATACTATCTGGGGAGCAAGATTTACTGTGGTAACTGAAGCGTTACTTGCTAATCCCGTGCAACCTAAATTTGTTGCCACTACAGTAATGCTATTTCCTGGCAATAAAGTGCTGGAGCTAAAGCTAATACTTGTACTATTTTGAATAGAAGTTAATCCATCAAAAAATTCGTAGGATGTAAAACCGATAGGGGTAGCAATAAAAAGTACGCTCTCTCCTTCACAAATTGTACTATCGGTATCTGAATTAATAAGCGTAACAACAGGCAATGGTGTTATTACAGGAAGCAGCACATCACTTGGATTTGTTAAGCATGCACCAGCAATTGCGATAACTAACAAACTGTCGCCTGGATTTAAAGCAGAGGTGGTAAAAGTGTTTAATAAACCACTCTGAACCGAATTACCATTGACTATAAAATCATATCCTAAATAAGTGTTCGGTGCTGCTGTAAATGTTATTGGATCGCCTACGCAACTAGTTGCAGTTAAAGATGTTAATGCTACATCCGATGCACTGGGAGTAACCGTAACATCTGTAATATCTCTTACAATACCACAGCAGGTAGTAGTAATATATACATTTATGGTAACTACTCCTGGAGCTAAAAAATAAATATTATTAACTGTTTGCATGGCTGCGCCTTCCAGCGTGTCGGGATTGGCTGTATTTCCAAATACCCATGTATAATAAGTTCCGGTAATAGAAGTACTAAATGTATTGGGACAACCTAATATTACATTTCCATTAGCAGGCGTAATACTTGGAATAACAGGGCCTGCCTGAAAAATTGTAATAAAATCAGAGAAAGTAGTACCATCAAAAACAATATCTTTAATTCCCATTGATGAATAATAAACAGAGAAAGGCCCTGTTCCATTTGCGGTAGCAGGGGAAGCCCCAACACCAAAATTCCAGGTTCCACTAGTTAATGAATTAAAAATTACCTCTGAGTTAGTACAACCTTTACTTGTATAGCTAATATCTGGTGGGGTGCCGGGAACCACTGTAATACCTAAATTTGAAATGGGTGTACCTCCATTTTCACTTAATGCAAGGCTTTCACCAATGGCACCATCACCACCAGCCCCACCCTGCCCTCCTAATCCTCCATTACCTCCATTAGCTCCAACACTCATTGGGCAGCCGAATCCAGTACCTCCAGTACCTCCTGCTCCTCCTACTCCACCAGCTCCTCCTTGGCCTCCTAGTCCACCTGGCCCAGCCGCTCCTGGGTTTAAAAAGCAATCTTCTATAACACCGCTTGCTCCATTTGAAGTTAAAAAAACAGCATAAGTAGATCCACCACCACTGCCACCAGTACCTGAAGAACCTCCCTCACCACCTGCACCACCACCACCACCGCTACCACCTACTTCATCTGGGCCATTTTGCTGACGGCCTGCACCACCTCCGCCACCGCCACCTCCACAACCAGCTAAGCCTGCAGTACCTGATAATCCTAATCCGCCAGGCACCCAATATCCAGTAATAATAGATCCTGCAGCCCCTGCACCACCTATATTACCAGGCAAGCCAAGTCCACCTATAGCACCTGATAAAGGGGAAGATCCTGAACAACTAGAATTATTACTAGTACCAAATAATCCACAACCGCAATCCGGTCCATCGCCTCCATTACCACCTGCTCCACCACAACCAGCAGGAAGACCAGCTAAACCTATTTCTGTACCATTGGGGCTATGTCTTGCTCCTGCTCCTCCATTGCCACCATCATTGCTTGAATTTCCAATACCTCCAGCACCTCCTGCAGGAGTGGTACTGTCATAAGACGCTGCAAGACCATTTGCTCCATTGGTACCCATGCCACCTATATTGCCTGGCGTGCCATTGAGCCCAGCAGAGGCTGCACCTGTTGAAATATTGCAGCGTGTAATATTATAATTGGAACAGCCAGTGAGGTAAATGCCATATACCGAAATTTGATTAGAAGGAGCATTTGCTGTAGTTATGGTAAGGTCCTGCAATCTGAAATTAGAAACTGCATTTCCCAACAAAGCTATCAATGCATTAGCAGGAGCAGCCAAAAAGTTGCTGGCGTTTCTCTCAATAAGGGTTTGCGAAACGGTACTTTTCACCCAAGTGGGAAGATTAAAACCACCTTCAAGTGTTACATTAGATGGAATCAATAAAGTATTGGAAATCAAATATATGCCAGTAGAAATCCATACAATATTATTAGTAGAATTTACCAGTGTTAGGCCATAAGTTAAATTAGCTGGGTTTGTAATTGTACCAGCAGCGCCACTGGAAGCTCCAGTTGGAGTTACATAAATAATATTACACTCTTGGGCGGTTGAATGAATAGTGAAGCAAAAACCAAGAGTAATAAATAGTATTATTTTTATTTTAATACCAAAGATGCTCATGTATTATTTTCGATTGGATTAAATTAAGTTGAGAAAATTATTTCGAAATTATAAAGTAATTGGTTTATAGGCTTTTTTCATATAAAGCCTTCCATCTGTAACTTTCTTTTTTTACCCATTCTTTGGACTTAAATCCCGCCATTGTTATTTTATTAAAAAATTTCCCCGCTCCCAATGTTTCTGTAATTGTGCCATCTGCTAATATTTTTAAATAAACACCATCACGAACCTTAAACACTTTGTTCATTCCCTTAATAGTTAATCCATCAGTACGATAATTTGGAATTTCTTTTGGTTGTAATTGTATTACTCCTAAATCTTCGTGAAGGATAAAAATTGGTTCTGTAAAATCATTTTCAATTATCTTGCCGCCCTTTATTCGTACCACTTCTTCAAGTGTTAATGCGCTTCCAATAACAACTCCAATCCCTAACCATTGTAAAATTGGGTTTCTATAAATAGTACCGTAAGCAAATAATCCTGCGCCAGCTATTCCTCCTACAACAAATCTTGTATAGGGGTCAATTTTATACGTTGGTAATTTCAGCAAACCAAAAGTTGCTATGGTGCTGAAGGTTATGGTGCTTGTTTTTTGTACCATAGTTTTATAGTTAGCAATTATTTTGAGCGTATTAAATTAAAAAAACCTTTTTGAGAATATTCTTTTCCATCTATGCCTGTAGCATACAATATATAATAATATGTACCATCAGCACAATCTACTCCACTACTGCTGCGACCATCCCATCCTCCACTTACGGTATTCCATTCATATTGTTTTTGCCCCCAGCGGTTAAAAACTACTGCATTCATTTTTGTTAATCCTATTCCAACAACGGAAAATATATCGTTAAAATTATCATTATTAGGTGTGAAAATATTTGGTACAATAAAAACAGAATTAAGATAAATATCAATTTCAGAACAAGTGCTATCAATACATCCTGTGGCACTAATGGCAGTTAAACAAACTTTAAATACCCCTAATGGTTGATAGATATAAACAGGGTTCATTAAATTGGAAGAATCGCCTGTACCAAATTGCCATAAATAGGTGGCGGCACCAATACTATTATTGGTAAAGGTAACCGATAAAGGTGTTTCACCAGTTATTGGATTAGCAGTAAATTGAGCAATAATTGGTGGCGTTGTAGGCACATAAAATGAACCAACAGTAATAGAGCAACTATTGGCATCAGTAACTGTTAATGTATATACACCTGATATAACGCCGCTTAAATTTGATATTGTTCCAACCACTAAACCTGCTGAATTTTTCCAAACATACTGAAAAGGTGCCAGACCAGAAGCCATTGTGATGTTAAGTATTTCACCTGTTGGCCCTCCACAATTTGCTGGCCTAATTATTATAGCAGCTGTATCTGCCACAGGTAATTGATTTACTGATACCGTTACAGATATTGGCGTACCAATGCAAGTGCCAGCGATAGATGTAATTAAATAATTTACAATACCTTGGTTTGATCCGGTATTTGTTAATGTTTGCAAAATGATAGGCCCTGAACCTGCTGAAGCGCCATTTACTCCTGTTTGAATTATTGTCCATGATGTGGCAGTGGAACCAATTGAACTTCCTAAAACAATGGAGGTGGCATTCCCATTACAAATACTTTGTAAGGGAGGGGTAGCAGTAATTACAGGGGCAGGATTTATTATAATAGAAGAACTGTAAGTTGCTGCTATACAGGATCCACTTGCAGGGATATTATTTGTTACTGAATAAGTGCCTGGGGTACTTAAAGTTAAATCTATTTCCCCTGTATTAACATGGGAAAATATCAAACCAACAGGACTAGCTGAAAAAATTCCGGCACTTGAACTTGTAAAGGTAGGAAGTGCATTTATTGCATTTTGACAATAGGGACTGCCCGCATATATAAATGTGGCATCCGGTGGATTGGTGGAATCAGCAATTGTCATCAGTATTGAACTTGTATTCGGACAAGTTCCATTAGTTGTATAACTAAGCTGATAAGCACCTAATGAACTAAGTGATAAATTAATGATACCTGTTAGGTTATCAATTACTAAACCGACAGGACTAGATGAAAAGTTTCCTCCTGCTAAACCAGTTATTGTTGGCGACGGATTTATCCCCGAAGTACAATAAGTAGCCGAAGGGTAAAAAAATGAAGCGTCATCGGAAGGTGTAATAATTACTGTGGTTACAAAACTTACTGCAGCGCAACTGCCACTTATAGGAATGTTATTTGTAACAGTATAATTGCCTGGCAAGCTCGATGATAAATCGATTTCCCCTGTATTCAAATGTACAAAATCTAAACCACTGGGTATAGCCGAAAATATGCCGGCACTTGCACCAGCGTTAAAAATAGGACTTGGGTTAGCGCCATTCTGACAAAAGGAAGCACTTGAATAATTGAAAGTAGCATTTGGTGATGCATTAATTATTGTCATTGTAATAAAACTAGTTTGAGGACAAGTTCCATTGGTGGTATAAGAAAGTATGTAAACTCCCAAAGTACTCAAGGATAAATTTATTTCGCCGGTAGCGCTATTTATTGATAACCCAGCAGGTGTAGCAGAAAAAACCCCTCCTGGCAAACCAGTAATTGCAGGTAACTGATTAAGTCCTGATTTACAATAGGTGGCCGAGGAATATAAAAAGGATGCATCGTCAGGGGCGATAATAACGAAGCTGAAATTTGCTGTTGCCGCTGTACAGGATCCACTTGCAGGTATATTGTTTGTAACGACATAAGAACCCGCCAAACTTCCTAATAAGTCAATTTCACCTGTATTTGTATTTACAAAAACTAAACCTACAGGGGAGGATGAAAAACTACCCGCACTTGCACCAATATTAAAATAAGGGAAAGGATTAATTCCATCCTGACAATAACTAGAACCCAAATAAGTAAAAGCAGCATCCGGTGTAATATTGGTAATAGTCATTGTTACAGAACTAGAATTTGGACATGTCCCATTAGTTGTATAGGAAAGGGTATAAGAACCCAATAAACTAGCAGCTAAATTAATAGTGCCTGTTACAGAATCAATTGCTAAACCTATAGGACTTGCATAAAAATAACCTCCTGCTAAACCTGTTATGCTTGGGGAAGGGTTAGCGCCCGAAGTGCAGTAAGTTACAGATGGATAAGTAAAAGATGCATCGTCGGATGGCAAAATAGTAATACTTGTGCTGGTAGTTACCGAACTACAAGTTCCACTAACAGGAATAAGATTTACAACGGTATAGGTACCTGGCGTACTAGCTGATAAATCAATTTCGCCTGTATTTACATGAGCGAATACTAAGCCTGCCGGAGATGAGGAAAAGATACCAGCACTAGCGCCAACATCAAAAATAGGAAAAGGATTATTGCCATTTTGGCAAAAATTAGTAGCAGGATATGAAAAACTAGAGGATGGATTTGAATTGATGATGGTCATAGAAATACAACTACTAATAGGACATGTACCATTTGTTAAATAACAAAGGTTGTAGGTATTTAAAAAACTATTAGCTAAAATTATCTCACCACTTACCGCGTTAATTGATAATCCAAAAGGGGATGACGTAAAGGTACCGCCCAATAAGCCTGTAATAATAGGTGTAGGATTAGCACCCGACTGGCAATAGGTGGCTGAAGTATAAGTAAAGGAAGCATCATCAGATGGATTTACAGTAACAGGATAACTTACTGGAGCACCAAAACAACCCTTTGCTAGGGGCTTTATTAAATATATAGCAGTGCCGGCTGCTGTTCCTGTTGCAGTTAATATTTGCGCTATACTTAAGGAATCGCTGCCAAGCATCCCACCCGTTACTGCCGATTGAAATACTGTCCAGTTAAATGTTGTACTCGGCAGATTGCTCGACAACAGGATGGATGTAGTATCCCCCGAACAAATTGTTAGTGATAAAGGGCTCACACCCATTATAGGCAAAGGATTAACAATTACAATGGAGCTAATGGTATCTCCACTGCATTGACCAAGAGTTGGTACAATTTTATAAGTAGCTGTATCTGTAATTATTCCATTGTTAGTTAATACCTGGTTGATAGAAGCAGTGCTTCCGGCAGCAGCCCCTAAAGGATTTGTTTCTATAACGGACCAAACAAAAGAAGTTCCAACTAAATCACTTGTTAAAAGAACGTTGGCAATGTCGCCCGAACAAATTGTTTGAATAGAAGGTGTTGCAGTTGCAACAGGTTTGGGTAAAACGGTAATGGTTACATTATTAGAAAAAACATCAGCCACCCCACCACAGGAGGATGCTTTTCTTCTATACCATCTTGTAATTATTATACCAGCAGGTGGGTCATAATTTAGCCCTGTGGCACCAGTAATGTCAATCCAAGTTAAACCATTGTCATCGCTATATTGCCATTGCATATTGGCGTATAAAGTGCCATCAGTAACACTACTGATGCTATCAGGATTTTCTCCTGCACAAATTGTATCATCCACAATGGCAATAGCACCTGGAAGTAGGGATTGATAAAAATAATAATAACTCCATTCAATAGCATAGGTACCCGATCCGCAAGTTTTTTGAGAAATAAAATAATTCCACTGACATGGAGGGAAAGAATCAATTATAACAGTCTCAATTGTAGTATAGCCACTACAAACATTATCGTCTGAGCCACAAAGAAATCCATCCGATTCTTTACCATTCATGGACATAGAAATAGCAGCATTGGATAGCTGCGTTTGGGGTGTAACCAAACTTAAATTATTAACACCAGCCCAGCCGCATACACCATCAATACTAACGTTCCAATCATATTGCCCACTAGGAGTAATTGCCCTTGCATTCCACCTAGGGTCAGGATTCCCAAGGCAGTCTGCACAGCCTGGTTCAAAATAATATAAATCATCACCATCAATTTCAACAGTTACATTTTGGGCTATCGCATTTGCTGCCCCCCACTTTTTACCGACAGGGAATGAGAAAAAGAAGAATAAAAAAAATAAAATAAGGCTTGTATTAAAAATACTTATTCGTTTATTCATTTTGGTAATAATATAATATTCAATAGTTTTATCAAATATATTTTTCATTTATCTTAAATATTTTTATTATTTTTTTTGTTTAACAAAAGAGTTCATTAACTAATTAATGGATATCCGTTTCTGTATCCTGCACTTGTGCATCGGGCAATTTTAATCTAGCTTTAACTATTTCACTCTGAGGCAATTTTGATTGCCAACAACTTAAAAAAGATAAGTTTTTCAAGTTACCAATTTCTTCCGGTAATAATGTTATTGGGTTATAATAAATCCCTAAATAATCGAGATTTTCAAGTGCTTTTATGGAAGGGGAAATCGATTTAATTTTATTATACCCTAAATTAATATAGGTAATACTTTTAAGCGAATAAAGCCCTTCTGGGATTTCAGTGATTAAATTGTGGGCCACACAAAGTTCATCCAAAAATTTAAGATCAGCAATAGCGGCAGGAATTTCTGTAAGAAAAGCGTTAGTAATTTTTATCTTTTTAAGGTTTTTTAGGCTCCATAATTCCAAAGGGACGGAACAATTACGATCAATTTCACCTATGGTAATTTCGCGCATAGTATGCATATTACCGAGTTCCTTACTGATGCTAACAAGAGGATTTTCTTGTATCTGCAATACTTCAAGTTTTTCACAAGAAGTAATTTCGGCACCCAAAGAACTGAGGCGATTATTGTTGAGATGAAGCTCTTTTAGATTTTTTAATTCATTTAATTTATTTGGAATTATCCTTAAATTATTCCCTGATACATCAATTTCCTCCAAATTTAGAAATACAAATATTTGATCAGGAAATTCATTAAGATTTAAATTTGTAAATCTGGCACTTTTATAATAGCTTGGATTTTTAAGTGCTTCTGGCAAATTAGAAAGTGTTACCACCGGACCAAATTTTGAATTTGGTATAAAATTAATTTTATGGTTTTTTGAAGTTGGGCTGAGTTGTTTTAAATAAGATTTGTCGCCAGGTTGGGCTGTTGCAAAATAAAAAATGGATAAAAATGCTACAATCAGTTTGAACTTCAATATTGGCCTTACCATGACTTTAGGAATTAAAAGAACAATAACAATACTATTTCTCATATAATTTATTTTAATAAAATAGAAAAAAATAAGAATAAAAGGCTCAGAATGAATGCTTATTAATCATAAAAAAATCCTATCAATAATTTTAAAGATTCATTTTTTAAAAAATGGTTGCACATGAAACTATTAAAAAAATCAAATACATTAAAATATAATAAAAAACATAAGTATATATTTTATTAAAAATTGATTAAAATAGAAAGGCAAAGGTAAATATAAATTTGGTAATTTAAAAACGGAGAATTACTTACGAACGATATCGTAGTGCAATGTCGTTTAGTTAAGGGAAATTGCCCTTCACACATTTCTCTACTACGCTCGGAATAAGGGACAGTAATTATTTCTGGGGAGCGCACAAGTTAAGCAAATAATTTTTCAAGTATAAATAGGAAAAAACCAACATCAGTAACAGTTTACCTAACTATGTGTAAAGTTCTACAGTAAATATCAAATCTTAATCTGCACACCCAAATTCAAACTGTAATAAAAAGAATCAATTGGTAAAGGCCTGTAATCATCATAATTAAAATCATAATGAATTAAAAAATTAAGATGCTTAGAAAATTCAAAGTATAGATTTGAATCAAATACCCATCGTGGTTTTAAGAAATTAGTATTTAAAGGAAACTGTAAATAACTTATTCCTGCAAAGTCAATTTTTTTTCCAATTTTAAATGCAAACTTAGTAACTATATTTAATCGTATCATTTCTCTGTAAACATAAGATACGCCCTCTGTTTTATAGGCGAATGATGATAATCGCGTATTCCATTGTTCCATTTCATAAAATGCACCTGCGCTTATATATAAATCAGATTTTCTTTTTTCAAGGCAATTTATACGGGCATTCATACCAATAATCGATCTACTCTCTAAACCCCAAATACCATTCCATTGAAATTGAGTATAGGCATCAGGTGCAATTTTTCGCGTATCATTATCTCTAAAACGTAACTGAACAAAACCATTATTCTCAATCGTATTTTTGCCATTATATGCAATATCCGTTTGGTTTAATAGGACAAAAAAATAGTGATTTTTTAAAAAATAATCTAATTCTGTTGAGTTTGAAAATTCAATAAATTTATTTTTTTGCTTATCGCTAGAAAAAGAGCATGTGAATGAGGCTAAAATTTTTCTTTTTGTAGAATCTTGCCCATTCTCTCTGTCCACATTTAAAACTTGGGCATTAATGCCAGTAATAAAAATTAAATTCAATAAAATAATCAATAATTTTATTGAATTGTCTTTTGTAATAAGACTTTCCATGGTATAAGTTTTCGGAATTCGCATAAGTTACTTATTTATTAATTTCAATAAAAGCATACTCTTCCCAAAAGCGTTCCGATGCTATTTTGCTTTTTGTATCTGATAAATGAATTGGGAATGCTGGTGCATATTGCCCAGGAAAAGCTGTAATTATTTCATTGTTTTCTTTAGAAGCTACCACAACAAGCTGGTTTGTTTTTACAAAACTCGCCTTTTCGACTATTTTTATTTTAAAATTATTCCGTGTTTCCACCTTTAAATTGTTTAGTTCCAAAGGAAGTAGGTTATTTAAATTAATTAAGTTATCATTTCCAATCCCATCACTTTCATGAAATGAATAAATGAAAATACAATTTCCATTGCTTTGGTTGAATGATTCAACTGGTTTTGAATTATTAATAATTTTTGATAATTGAAATGGATTGCTACAAAAAGTATTAAAAAACTTGGAACCAATTGTTGCTATTGATTTTGAAATTTCTAATTCAGAATAGCCA
>CAMBDK010000074.1 GCA_945865315.1 Chitinophaga pinensis
TAATAAGGGTTTACCTGTTCGGAATTGTTCGAGAGCTTTCTTTTTGAGTGCTTCGTACTCTTCATTTGTTGTTGTCATGATTTCTGTCGTTATTTAAAGTTAAGATTTTTTCTTAATTCTTTAAATAGCACAGTTCATTTTACATTCTCAAAAGAAACAAAAAATTAAGAACAAACGATTCCTCCCTACCAGCAACCCTGCATCGCGTTTATTCATTCCTCACGCGCATTTTAATAAGGATATCTTTTGCAAAAAAAATGAAATCATCTGTTTTTAATAATACATCTGTTTTGTCGAAATTATTTTGAAAGTTTTACTAAGAAGGAAATTACCTGATAACTGTAACTTTCCCTTTGTATTGATACTTTTCATTTTCTTTGTCGACGAAGGTAATAACATAGATATAAGAATCTTCTGGGCTCATTTCATTTGATTTGAAATGTTTGCCATTCCAGGGGTCATTAATATTATTTGTTTCGAAAATTAATTTCCCCCATCGATTATAAATATGCATTTCAAATTCAATTATATTTTCACCTTTACAAAAAAACGCATCATTAATACCATCACCATTAGGAGAGAATGTATTTGGAACGTAGAAAATCGTTTCAGAATTAATTACAAAACATTGTTGATTGGTATCTACACATCCTAAATTATTTGTAATTTCTAGCGTTGCGCAATACTTACCTGCATTGGAATAATTATGATTCGGGTTCTCTAAATTACTTGTGTTATTTATAGAGTCGTAGGGGTCGTTAAAGTCCCATTTCCAATAATCTCCTCCTATTGAATTGTTTGTAAATGAAACATTAGGGTCAAAAGAACTTATAGAAGAGGGTACCTCAAATATAGCTTCAGGCATGGCTTCTAGTGTAATCATGTTTAAATCTGTAAAGCTTGCATAACAACCATTTTGAGAGCCCACTGTTAATTTGATAGAATATTTACCTTGACTAGTGAAACAATGCTCTGGAAATTGATTGTCGGAGTTTTTATTATCACCAAAATTCCAATTCCAGCTAACGATGCTATCTCCGCTTACATTAGATAAATCGGTAAATTGTGTACAAAAGGCTTCACAACCAGCGATAGTGTTTGCTGTGAAGCTAACAGTTGGCAATAAATTTACATTAATTACAGCTGTAGTAGAAATTGAGCAGCCATTACTAGTTCCTGTAACAGTATAGGATGCATTTGTTAAAGGAGTTTCACTTATCGAATTTGTAGTATTACCCGTTGACCATAAATAGCTGTTAGCACCACTTGCTGTTAAAGTTGCAGTATCGCCTTCACAAATGGTTTCAGAATTTACATTTATCACTGGCGTTGGAGCTACAAAAACGGTGGTGGAAGCTGTTCCTGAGCAACTTCCATTTGTGCCTGAAAGGGTATAGGTGGTGGTTGTACTTGGAGATACAGTAATTGAACTTGCTGTATTTCCATTCGACCATAAATAGTCTACTCCTCCTGTTGCTGTTAGGGTTGCTAATTGGCCATTACATATAGATGCTGAGTTTGCAGAAATATTTAGAACCGTGCTAGCCATAATAATTGCCGTTGCTGTTTCTGTGCAACCGTTAGAACTAGTTACTGTTAAAGAATAGCTGCCACCACAAAGTCCTGTTGCTGTGGCTGTATTATTTATAGTGTTTGACCAAATATAAGTATAGGGGGCAATTGCACCTGATGCCACAACAGTTGCTGCACCATCGCAGGCGCAACTTGCATCGGTTGAACTTGTTGAAAGTATAAGTGGTGTAATTACACTACATGCATTGTTCATTGTATTTATCCAATCTGCATTAGCTGTATTATTTGCATCTCCTGGTGTTTGGTTTCCAGCAGTCGATACTTTTATCCAGTTGGCTTGATTGTTTGGGTTATTATCTACAATATTTGCCATTATTGCTACATTAGCAGCCGTGCTCCCATTAAAATAAATAATAGAATTCGTCGTATTATTCCCCCAGCTAACCGAAAAAATGGAATTTCCATTAGGACTTAAAGTTTGAAAAGAATCGTCGGAATTAGCCATGGCTAAACTACTCCAATTGCCGCAGGAAGTAAATCCGGCTGTTGGATACGTATTTATAGCAGTGTTTGGGAAGGAAGTATTTTCTTCTAACAAATTACAATTACTTACTGGTATTATTAATTTGCAATTTCCATCTGTAATTGAAATATCATCCGCAGGAATACTTGCGTTTATGTCAGCATCATTATAAACAACAATTATAGTACCCACCGGAATACATGACCAAAAAGAATTGTTGGTGAAACGAATGCAGCCCTGAGCTATTCCTGTACCTGCACCTGATGCGAAGCTTCCATTATTGTCATCAATGTAAAAACCTCTTAAATCAATGCAAGGGATTGAACTACAGGTAGGCTGACCAACAACCAATAGCTCTATATATTCTTTTGCGCCGGATGGTCCTTGTGAAATTTCATTTATTATTAATTGTGCATAGGAAATAGAAAAAATACCAAGCAGAAGGGAAAGGAGAATTAAAATTTTACTTTTTTTAACAATCATATTAATACTTCTTGATAAAAAGTTAATACTTATGGGTGTTATAATAAATTTTATTTTTCTGGTTACAAAGTTAAGTAATTTTTTGATTGCGAAAGCTCGGTTTTATTGCTATTTATAACTAATTATAAACTGTTTTTTGGGCTTTACTACTTTGGAGGTATAAAAATTACACCTTTTAATTATGGCTTTTTACTACGGTAGCTGCTGATTTTAAATGTTTTGTATTTATTTTGCTTCAAAGGGAAATAAATAATTTGGCTTGTTTTTATGCCTGAATACTAATTTCTTTAATTATTTATGACAAAATAAAGGTGTGTTTTAATATCAAATCTTGTCAAAAAATAATATATAATGAAAAAACCGGTTTTGTGATATAAAAAAAGTATTATTCAACCATAAGCTTTCCGGCACCAATAGTTATGTCACCCATTGAAATCCTATAGAGATATAGACCGTTTTGTAAATCTCCTCTTTCAAGGATTATTTGCTTCGAGTGGCTGTTGTTTTGTAAAATCTTTTTTGTTTCTTTTCCAGTTAAATCATATAAATAAATTATGACCGGCTCTTCGCTCTTTATTTCATTGATTTTTATTTGTGTAGATTCACTGAAAGGGTTAGGAGAGATTTGAATTCCATAATCTATGCTAGGCTTGCTGTTGTTTGAAGTCGATAGCGTTAAATTAACTGTTCGTATTGAATTGTTTATCCAATCCGAAACCAATAAATTCCCTTCTAAACTCATGATAACACTGATAGGTTTCCCAAATTGTGCGATATCACCTGCTCCATTTTTATTTCCGCTGGTATGCGGTATTCCTGCAATAGTTGATACAATTCCTTGTTTATCTATCTTTCTAATGGTATAGTCAAATCTTCCGGCAACATAAATATTCCCGCAACCATCAGTTGTTATTCCCTTTGGGAAGTAAAATTGAGAATTAGTACCTTGTCCATCCAAATGGCCAATTTTTCCGTTGCCGGCAAGTGTGCTTAATGTGCCATCTTGGAGCACTTTTCTAATTGCAGAATTTCCTTGGTCGCTGATATAAAATACATCGTCAAATTTATCATAGGTAATAGCAATTGGAAAAGATAATTCAGCTGAGCTGCCAATACCATCTGTAAAACCATTGTTGCTATTGCCAACAAATGTACTAACGTTACCTTTGGTGTCTATTTTTCTTATTACATTATTGTTAGGATCAGCTGCATATAAATTCATATTATTATCTAAACACAAGTAATTAATATAATCGAATTTTGCATTTGAACTATTACCATTTAAATATCCCCGTTCACCATTTCCTGCATAAGTTGTTACGTTTCCAAGCATATCAATTTTTCGTATTACAAAATTCAGATTGTCCGAAACGTATATATTATCAAAATTGTCGATAGCAATACCTAATGGATTATTAAATTTTGCTACCGCTATATTTCCATTTACAAAGCCTGGCGAACCAGTTCCTGCAAAGGTAGATACATTGCCTGTCGCATCTATTTTTCTAATACAATTATTTGCTGCATCACAAATTAATAAATTACCTTTTCTATCGTATGCCATCTGTTCAATTCCTGAAAATTTTGCTGTTAATGCAGGTCCATCCAAATGTCCGTGTTCAGCAATTCCGGCAAACGTAGTAACGGTTTGTGCTTGAAGTGTTATTGTGTAAATTAATATAGCGATGATAATGGCTGCGGATTTAATTTTCATTGTGTTGCTGTCGGTGATTATAGTGCTGACTCCGCACAGTTTTAGCAATATAAAATTTATATAATAATTTTCTGTTTTTTTAATATTATCAAGGAAACAGGTATTAGCCTTTTTAATTATTTTAAAGGTAATTTGCAAAATCAAGAATTCCTAATTTTTTTGAAAGAAGGCATAGTTAGTATCCTTATTTTGCTCTTGCAAAAGTTTAAATATTGCCAGTACCTTTAGATTTCCTAAAGTAAACATAATATTAACTTAATGTAAATGTATGCTGTCTAACCTAATTTAGCAGTCTATAAATTTTCAAAAATGAATAACACTAAGTTTAAAATATTAATTATTGATACTGATTTCCAAATTATATCAACAATTAAAGAAGCTTTAAATATAGAAGGGTTTATTGTATTTTCTGCTTCCGAATCTCTAAAGGCAATTGAACTAGCATTGGATAAAAGGCCACATCTGGTTATTCTTGAAATGCAGATGATGGAATTGGATGGAATTGATATATGCATAGAACTAAGGAATAAGCCCGAATTAATAAATACACTCATTGTTTTTCATACCGAGCGACATGAAGATTATTCTCAAATAGCAGCATTTAATGCAGGTGCCGATGATTATATTGTTAAGCCTGTAAAAATGCGGGTGCTGATGAGCAGAATAAAGGCATTATTAAAAAGGCACCCCACTAATTTAGAGAAAATAATTATAAATGATTCTATTGGATTAATTATTGACCGGGAGCGCTACTTGATTTACAAAGATGGTAAAGAAATAATATTACCACGCAAAGAGTTTGAATTGCTCGCCTTGCTTTCCGCATCCCCTAAAAAAGTATTCACACGCGAGGAGATTTCCCAATTAATTTGGGGCCAAGAATTTACCTCAAAAAACAGAACCATTGATGTACATATTCTTAAAATACGTGAAAAATTAGGAGAAAAATATATTAAAACAATAAAAGGGGTTGGGTATTCTTTACAAGCCTGATAAATAGATTAAAATGCTTTTAAAAGCACAGCGATGTTATTTAAGAAAAATAAAATGGTGTTGCTTTTTTTAAAAGAAATACTAGAGTAATTTCTTAAAAAGATGCTTTTGAGTAGGGAGCTATTATAAATTATTGTAATTTTTTTCACTTGTAAGTTTACCGTTTTCATCCCACATCGACCAAGTTCCTGTTTTTAATCCGGATGAATATACCATTTCGTATCGTTTTATACCATTTGCATCCCAAACTAACCAAGTATTGTTTTTCTTGCCAGCAACGTAAAAAGCTTCCGCTATTTTATGACCATTTTCGTCCCAGCGCAGCCACTGCCCATTTTTTTCGTTGTCGACAAAAATTCCTGTTTCCATTACTCCTCCATTTTCATAAAAATAGGTAACATTGCCATTAGCTTTTCCTGCACTAATACTAAATACTGATTTTTTATTGCCCGACTCCAAATATGCAGTATAATCACCCGTATATAAGCTTCCCTCAGCTGAATAGTATAAGCCATCTTTTAATACAATTTTTTGAGCCGATACCCCTAGGATAATTGTGAAACTTACAAGTAGTAATAAAATGATTCTTTTCATAGCCATAATCCATTTAGTGATTAACCTTTCTATGACCAAGGTAGGGTAAAATGAGAGTAAATAGATAATGAAAACCTACAAATCTTTTGCAATGTTAATTTTATGTTAACAAATTGCAAGGTGGGGATGGCCAATGTTAAATAAAAAAGCCTCTCTAAATACTATTAGGAGAGGCTTTTTTAAAATATTTAGCACTTTATTTAGCTTCTAATTGAATAACTATTTTTTTGTATGAAAATGGTTCAATGTTAATTTTTGTATTATTATATGAAATAAAAGTTATAGCAACCTCCGTTTCCTTTGGATTTATACTCGCTATAAAATCCCCATTTAAATCAGTATAAATAATTTTATTGTCGATTTTTATTTCTGCTCCTGCAATTTCTTCTCCGGTATTTTTATCTATTACCTTGCCTGAAATAATTTTAACATTATCTTTTTCATCCCTGCTTGTTAGTTCTCCTGCAATTGCAAAACTCCCTGTAATGATAGCAAATAATGTAATAAAGAATATTTTCATTTTTATTAATTTTATGAATACAAATTTACAATTAAGCCCAGAGGATGACGTTACCTACAATTTAACAGTAGATGAACATTGTGTTAAGTATTGTAAACTTATTGTTAAGAGAATATCTTTTAATTTGTGACGGCCTAGTTCTATATATTTTATAAAAAAACTTAATATAGAGTAGTATAAATATTCAATTTCTGGACTAGTTTCTTTAGTTTTCTAAGCATCTTTAATTATATTATTTAATTTGATTATTTCATTTCAGTTTTTTTCTGAAAAATATTTATTAAAACAATTTTTGAGGTTTTTATTAATTGTTTATCGACGTTTTAGAAAATACACAATGCTTTTAATTCTAGTAAATAGAATAATTTTAAAATAACTAGAATAGTTTTTATAATATTTTTTTAAAAACTTCCAAAATAAATATTCATAAATATTCATAAATATTCATAAATATTCGAATAAAATCGACGAATAAAGTTAAATTTGAATTCTGTTTTTATAAAATTTATAAAATTTATTAATTGAATAGGTTATGAAAGAAGTATATATTATATCTGCAACCCGCACTCCAATGGGGAGTTTTGGTGGTTCATTGTCGAGTGTGCCAGCTACAAAATTAGGTGCTGTGGCAATTAAAGCTGCGCTAACAAAAGCGGGGATTGATGGAAGCGAAGTGCAAGAAGTAATTATGGGAAGTGTATTGCAAGCTAATTTGGGACAAGCGCCGGCAAGGCAAGCTGCTAAATACGCTGGGTTGCCAGATGATGTGCAATGCACCACTATTAATAAAGTATGTTCTTCAGGAATGAAAGCAGTAATGTCAGCAGCACAAAGTATCAAGTGCGGCGATGCTGATGTGGTAATAGCTGGAGGGATGGAAAACATGAGCCAAGTGCCTTTTTATTCTGAAAATATGCGTTATGGGAATAAATACGGTAATGTTGTTTTGATAGACGGATTAGCAAAAGATGGTCTGATAGATTGTTATCACAATTATCCTATGGGAAATGCAGCTGATTTATGTGCCAGTAAATATGGGATAACACGCGAGCAGCAAGATGCATTTGCAATACAATCGTATTCACGCTCCAAGGATGCTTGGGAAAAAGGCAGATTTAATGAGGAAATTGCTGCTGTAGAAGTCCCACAACGTAAGGGAGAGCCCATTATTTTTAAGGAAGATGAAGAATATAAAAATGTGAAGTTTGATAAAATCCCTGAATTAAAACCAGCATTCACCAAAGATGGCTCCGCCACTGCGGCTAATTCTTCTACAATGAATGATGGTGCTGCTGCACTAGTTTTAATGAGTAAAGAAAAAGCAGAGAAATTAGGACTTAAACCCATAGCAATTATTAGAGGATATGCTGATACAGAGCAAGCTCCAGAGTGGTTTACTACATCTACCTCTTTAGCGGTTAAAAAAGCTGTGGCCAAAGCAGGATTAAAATTGGAGGATATTAATTATTTTGAATTAAATGAAGCGTTTTCTGTTGTTGGACTGGTGAATATCCAGCTGTTGAATTTGGATGCTAGCAAGGTAAATGTTAACGGAGGCGCTGTTTCTTTAGGACATCCATTAGGTTGTTCTGGTGCAAGAATAATTGTCACGCTTATAAATGTTTTGAAGCAAAATAAAGCAAAATATGGGGCTGCTGGTATTTGTAATGGTGGCGGTGGCGGCAGTGCTATTGTTATTGAGCTGGTTTAATGAGGCTTTAGAGGAAATTATTTTATTAAATTTAGATAAGTTTTTTAGGTCATTTTTTTTCATTAATCAATTATTTAAAGCATGTACGGCATTTGTGATTTGAGCATAGTTTCATGTAGGAAGGAGCCAACAGATAAAAGTGAAATGGTTACACAGCTTTTATTTGGTGAGCATTTTTCTATTTTAGAATTGCAAGAAAAATGGATTCGAATAAAAATAGCATTTGATAATTACGAATGTTGGATTGATAAAAAACAATGTGTATTTATTGAACAACATACTTTCGATATTTTAAATATTACAAAAAATTATTATTGTACCGATTTAGTGCAAATTATTAAAGATGATAAAACCAAGCTGCTATTCCCCATTGTAATTGCTAGTGCACTCCCAAATTTTTATAATAATGAATGTGTTATAGGAAATAAAAGTTATACTTACGAAGGCACTAGTGCAAGTGTTGATTTTTCTGCTTTAAATTGGCAAACGGGTGTGTTGGAAACTGCTTTAATGTATTTGAATGCGCCTTATTTATGGGGTGGCAAAAGCCCCTTCGGCATTGATTGCTCTGGTTTTACACAAATGGTTTATAAGTTAAATGGTGTTAAATTACCCCGAGATGCCTATCAACAAGCTGAACATGGCGAAATATTAAGTTTTGTTGAAGAGGCAGAAACTGGTGATTTAGCCTTTTTTGATAATGAAGAAGGTGAAATTGTTCATGTTGGAATAGTTATGGATGATAATAAAATTATTCACGCTTCGGGAAAAGTACGTATTGATGGTCTTGATCACCAAGGGATTTTTAATTATGATAAAAAAGAATATTCACATCAATTGCGCTTGTTGAAACGAATAATATAATTGTTTGCTAAAAAACAAAAATCAAAATTATCCAAACATTGGTTTTAAATCAATTATTAAAATTTTTTATTTTAATAATAACGCTATCAGCACAAATAAACCAAATACAATGCTTGCAATGCCATTAGTTGTAAAAAAAGCAATGTTTATTTTGCTCAAATCATTATGCTTTACTAGGGTATGTTGATAAAATAATAGCCCTGTGAAAATTAAAGTGCCTATCCAGTAGCTCATGCTAAAATGTCCGTAAAAGCCAGCAAATACAATAAATGATGCACTTATAATATGGAATATAATGGATACCATTATAGCAGCTCTTTTCCCTAACCATACAGGTATAGATTTTAAATTTTCTGATTTATCAAATTCTTCATCCTGTAAAGCATAAATAATATCAAAACCACTTACCCAAAATAATACTGCAAACGAAAAAAATAATGGTAGCCAATTAAATTTCCCCGTTACAGCTAAATAAGCGCCAATAGGAGCCAGTGATAAGCCGACGCCTAAAATTAAATGACAAAGCGCTGTAAAGCGCTTTGTAAGGCTATATCCTAATATCACAGATAGGGCTATAGGGGATAAATAAAAACATATTTTATTAATAAAATAGGTGCATACAATAAATAAAAAACAATTTATAACAACGAAAAATAATGCAGATTGTGATTTTATTATACCGCTTGGAATCTCACGTAAGGAAGTGCGTAAATTTTTTTTGTCTATTTTTCTGTCAATATAACGATTGAAAGCCATGGCTGAGCTTCTGGCAAAAATCATAGACAATATTATTAATAAAAATAATTTGGGCTCAAAGGACTTATTGGATGATTCAATTGCCAAAAAATATCCAATAATTGCAAAAGGTAATGCAAATATAGTATGGCTGAATTTTATTAAGGAAAAATAATTGCCTATTGTTTTATTAGGTATAAATAGCATTTTTAGCTTTTAAAATGATTTATAATAGTGAAAATTAGAATCAAAATTACAGGTGTTGAACTTAAAAGTAAACCAATAATACCTGGAGTAATTTTTTTCGTGCTCAATTCTTTTTGAGTGTCAATAAAAATATAAATACATGAAAAAACCATCCCTATAAAACCAATTGGTAATGCAATTATTGGAGCACCTGAAATAGGTGAAATGCAAAGCAATGCAGTTGCAGCTCCAATAGTGATGGATATAATTCCTAATATTTTAATTGTTTTTTGCATGTTTTAATGGAATTCCAAAATTACAGTTTTTTTATTTGGCAATATTGCCGGGGGCTTACTATTTTTTTTAATAAATTTCAATAGTTTTCCGTTTTTTATATTGTGGCTTAATCTTCTAGTATGTCTTTAATATCAATTATTAGTATTATACTTTTGTATTATAAAACTTTTCAATTAATTAATTGTAAAAATTAAATTGACATAAATTATCTTTTTCATTGTATTTTTTTGTAAAATTATGGCTTTTTCAAATTAAAAATAATCTTGTTTTTAAATATATAGATACTATTGATGCTTTACAAAGATGATGCTTTTGGCGATATGTTTTTTAAATTGGGAAAATTGCTGTTGATTATATATTTTATTTTTCCATTGAAGCTCATCGCACAATATGATTCTGTAGCGTATTCTCGTGATTATGAATTTGTGGAAGGTGTGTTTTTAAATGGTGTCGATTTTAAATTTAACAGACCCATATCTAAATTAAAAATTATTTCAAATATTCCAAAAGAACAGCTCGATTTTATTAAACAGATAATGGAAAGCAGAACTATCCATTATAGGGATTCAATCGGTAATGAAATATTGCTTGATAAATTAAGTGTTTGGGGTTATTGTCAAAACCGTTCTATTTACATTAATTTCAACAACGAGTTTAATAGACTAAATGTTGTTGGGACATTATGTCACTTTACTGCTAACTTTGAAATGCAGGTTAATTATCGCGATAATTTTTCATATAACGCTACATTGAATAATTCGGTACAAGAGCTGAGGCACTACGTTTACGATACGCAAACGAATACCGTATTCGATTTTAATGTAAAAAATATGGAATTATTATTGAAAAACGATGCTGATTTATATCTTAATTTTATGAATTTTAAAAAGCGGCAAAAATCAGAAGCGATTTTTATTTATCTTAGGAAATACAACGAAAATCACCCGTTTTTTTTGCCTGTAATAAAATAATTTTTCTATCTAATTTTTCTGTTTTCTTAAATTTCATGTTTTTTTATTTCAAAAAAATTATTTCGAGTCGTAAGTTTCTATTATTTTTTTTACCAGGGCATGCCTAATTACATCGCTGCCGTCTAATTGAATAAATTTAATTCCTTCAATATTTTGCAAAAGCTTTATGGCATGTATTAAGCCCGATGGTTGGTTTTTTGGTAGGTCCACTTGGGTGATATCTCCGGTGATTAAAAATTTGGCTGATGCCCCCATTCTAGTCAAAAACATTTTTAATTGGTTTTCAGTAGCATTTTGTGCCTCATCTAATATTACAAAAGCGTTGTCCAAGGTACGCCCACGCATAAAGGCAAGCGGGGCAATTTGTATGACCCTGTTTTCTATATAGTAGCTGAGTTTTTCTGGAGCAATCATATCATTTAGCGCATCGTATAAGGGCTGCATGTATGGATCAAGTTTTTCCTTTAAATCACCAGGTAAAAAACCCAGGTTTTCACCTGCTTCTACTGCTGGCCTTGTGAGTATTATTTTTTTAATTTCTTTATTCTTTAGAGCGCGAACAGCCAATGCTACTGCTGTATATGTTTTACCCGTGCCTGCCGGCCCAATGGCAAATACCATATCGTTTTTTTCTATAGCCTCTACAATTTTACGTTGATTTTCCGTTCTAGCCTTTACTATTAAACCACTATTACCAAATACCAATACATCATTTACATTTGTTTTTTCATTTGAATCGTTTGTCTTACTCGATCCACTTAATATTTGTGTTATTGCGTTTTCAGTTAGGTTCCCAAATCTATTAAAATAGGCTGTTAGTATATTTATGACCATTTCAACTTGATTTAATTCAGCCTCATCTCCCGAAAGTTTTAATAAATCGCCGCGTGCAACAATTTTAACATTTGGAAAACGTTTTTTTATTAATTCAAGTTTGGAATCATTTATACCGTATAAATCAAGTGGTTTTATATCCTCCAGTATTATTTTTTTTTCGCTCATTGTTATTTAATTGTTAATTTAGAAGATTCAGAATTATTTTGATAATACTGGAACTTGAAATTTAATTTTTTTTTTTTGAGTACGAAAATAACATATTTTTGTCTACTCAATTAATAATTAAGTACTCAATTTTTTTTCAATGGCAATTATAACTCTTACTACCGATTTTGGATTAAAAGATCATTATGTAGGTTCTGTTAAAGGAGCAATTTTAAAACAGTTGCCTAATGTTACTATTGTTGATATTTCGCACCAGATAGAAAAGTTTAATATTCAAGATGCGGCATTTATTTTAAAAGAGACCTACCCTAATTTCCCTAAAAACACAGTTCATATTATAGGATTACTTACCGAATATGTTAATACCGGAGGTTATGTAGCAGTAGAAAATTATGGCCAGTTTTTTATTGGTTCCGATAATGGTATTTTTTCTTTATTGTTTGATGAAATGCCTAACAAAATTATTGAAATCCCTTTAGATATTAAACAAAATATAAGTTTTCCTGTTCGTGATGTTTTTGTTAAATATGCTTGTTTGCTTGCCAATGGAACAAGTATGGATACCATTGGTAAAGCCAAACAAAATTTACTACAACGATTACCCTTTCGCGCCACTTCGATGGGTAATATTATTAGGGGCTCTATTCTGTTTGTCGATTCTTATGGTAATGTTATTACAAATATTTATTTTGATTTATTTGATCAGATAGGCAAAGGGAAACCCTTTGTTATTGAGCTAGCTCGAAATAATAAAATTGATCGTATTAGTCCTGAGTATAATGATGTTTCGGAAGGTGAAATTTTGGCCTTGTTTAATTCATCCGGACAACTAGAAATTGCAATGCGGAATGGTAAAATAAATACCATGCTTAATTTAAAGCTTAACGATTCTATCACTATCCGTTTTTGATTTTCTGTTAGTTTTTAAATTGGATACTTGTTTATTTTATGACTATCAAATTTCATAATCATTAAAAACATTTTTTTCTTACCTACAGATGATAATACGTATTGTTAAAATGACATTTGACCCGGATAAGGTGAATGATTTTTTAAAAATTTTCGAAGCCTCCAAACAACATATTAGGAATATGGAAGGCTGCACCCAATTGGATTTATTGGTGGATATTGATTCACCAAATATATTTTTTACTTATAGTCATTGGCAAAGCGTAAACGATTTGAATAACTACCGTTGTTCTAAATTGTTTGAAACAGTATGGAGTAATACAAAAAGATTGTTTTCAGCCAAAGCGGAAGCATGGAGTGTGAAAAGTAATGTGCCGCATTGAATTCTAAAATTAGGCCTTAAGAAGTTTTCTTCTGCGAGATTTTTTTATCTAAATGATTTTTTTTTATGCTAATGCTGCAAAATATATTGGATTGATTTTAATAAAATATTTTTAAAAAAGCATTTTTTATTTTAATCAAAACTCCATCGCAATGGGGCGCTCTGGTGAATAATTTAATCTTAAACAATTACTGGAGGAAGAAATATAAAATTTTGAGTTTTATGAATTGTTTTATCAAATCCAAGCAATTTATTATTATCCACCACAAATGTTGAATAGTTTAGCCTTTGCAATAAATCGAAACAATTATCTCGGTTTTCATTTTCCCAAAGTTCAGCATATATTATTGGCTGATTTTTAATAATTAGGTTTTGAGCACCTTCAAGTACAAAAAATTCAAAATTTTCTACGTCGATTTTAATAGCACTTATGCGTTTTGAATTATTTACTAATAGTTCTATATTATCCAACATTTTTAAGGAAGCAGAAAATACTTCACCTTCATTATTTTCAGCAATACTGTTGTGAATGACATGGCTCAAGCCCTGCATTTTTACTGAATTAATTATAGGCATCACCATTTTAATAGTGCCTTCTGTATTTCCTAATGCCGTTTCAAATAAATGAACATTCTTTAGCTTAAAGTAATTCACTATTCGTTTAAATGTTAAAATATTATTTGGCATTGGTTCAAAGCAATATACTGTCACATTATTAATTGAACGGGCCAAATGAACTGTCATGATACCAATATTAGCGCCAATGTCTAAAACGGCACTGTTTTCAGGTATTAAGCGTAAAAATTGAAAAAAATCTTTCTCGTTTTTATCGCGTTTAAGAGTATATATCTTAAATAAGGAAAAAATAAAAAGGTAGGTATTAAATCCAAATAATTTATGAAGTGTATATTTAATTGTACTTTTCATTTTTTATGCAGCAGTGTTTTATTATAGGATAATAATATTATTTGTATTTTTATTGCTAAAACCTTTTGCTTTAGTGTATTATAGGATAACATTCGTCAAACCTACTAATTATTTTACAAGTTCACTAATACATAGTTTTAATATTTTATTATTATTATTTACTTATAAAGTTATTTCTAAATAATTCTTGTAATTTCGTTTATAAAAAAAAATTGGAAATAGTTGTAAATACCCGCTTATTATTAAAAAATAAATTGGAAGGGATTGGTTGGTTTACCTACGAAACACTAAAACGTATTACAACCAGTCGGCCTGACGATCATTTTATTTTTTTATTTGATCGTGATTTTGATGAAGAATTTATTTTTTCTGATAATATCACGCCTGTTATTCTTTCGCCCCAGGCTCGGCATCCACTATTGTTTTATTGGTGGTTTGAATATTCCGTTGCAAATTTTCTTAATAGGTATAATGCCGATATTTTTGTTTCGCCCGATGGTTATATGTCGCTCAATGCTAAAGTTAAACAATTGGCTGTTATTCACGACTTAAATTTTGAACATTACCCCAATGATTTGCCTTTACTAGTTCGCAATTACTATAAGTATTTTTTTCCAAAGTTTGCTCGCAAGGCTACCAGAATAGCCACGGTTTCTAACTTTTCAAAAAATGATATTATGAGCCATTATAATATTGATGCTTCAAAAATTGACCTTGTCAATAATGGTTGTAATGAATTATTTATGCCTATTGATAGTTTGGAGCAGCAACACACAAAACTTAAATTTTCTTATAATTGCGATTATTTTTTATTTGTTGGAGCATTGCATCCTCGTAAAAATATTTCTCGTTTGTTTGAAGCTTTTGATAAATTTAAGAGTGCTCATTCTAACAATGTTAAAATTATTATTGTTGGTGAGAAATATTATTGGACGAATGAAATAAAACAGACCTATCTGAATTTAAAATTTAAGAATGATGTTGTCTTTACTGGTAGATTATCTTCTGAAGATTTAAAAAATGTTATTGGCGCTGCCATAGCCATGGTATATGTGCCATATTTTGAAGGTTTTGGTATTCCAATTCTGGAGGCCATGAATTGTGATACGCCGGTAATTACAAGCAATATAACATCCATGCCCGAAGTTGCAAAGGATGCAGCAGTTTTAGTAGACCCATTTTCTATAGATTCAATTGCCAATGCCATGTTAGCTGTATATATGGATAAAGCGTTACGTCAGAGTTTAATTATTAAAGGTAGAATAAGGAAGTTGGACTTTAGTTGGGATAAAACTGCTGCTGCTCTGTGGAAAAGTATTGAAAATACTTTGTATCTTTAGAATTATACTGTTTTTTATGATTTTTACTTTTTAAATATTTTTTTGTGTTCAGGTTAAGCCGATTTCAAATTATGATTTAAGATTTTTTT
>CAMBDK010000075.1 GCA_945865315.1 Chitinophaga pinensis
AATCGTCCCTTTCCAAAGCAAGTCAATGTAACCGTCTTTGTCGTCCAATTTTTTTACTCTGTGTTCAAAAGTCGAAGCACGTTTACTGCTAATACCAAACACATTAAAAAACTCAACTAAAAATGGTTTTGCGTCTGCTTCTTCGTTTGAAGTGTCCGCCCATTCCTTTGAGAAATTTAATGCTCGGTCTTTTATTTCGTTCCAACTTAATGCCATTCTTTTTTTCTATATTTTTTGTCAGTTTATCGATGGTTGTTTTGTCGTCCGCTAGCTTGCACCTAACAATATAAACGTGATTCTGTCGGTAATTTGATCATTCATATTTGTTATGCTACTATATATAGCAACTCTACTTTTGAATTACAATATTAAGGAATTTGTCACACAGTCAATAATTGACCAAAGAATTATTTTACGATTCTCTCGGCTTCCGCTGTGTTGTTTATTTTTTGATTTTATTGCCCAAGGGTTTTGGTTTTATCGACGGTGGCCATTTTCTCAGGCTAGTTTGGATTTTTAATCCACCTATAAGCAATTATGGTGTCATTAAACACCGCGTAAAAGAAAGCCTTCTAGGTTTGTCACTATAGGGGGTTTGCTACAAGGCTTTTTCGCTAATCGGCTTAATATTACCTACTGGCATTTTATTCATAGAAATTAACTTTACCAGTTTCTATATCATATAGTCCACCAATAATTTTAACTTTTCCTGTTTTTTCAAGTTCTGCTATTAACGGACTTTCTTTTTTAATTCTTTCAATCGTATGAAATACGTTTTGTTCTGCTACTTTGTTTACAAATTCAGTATTTGAACCATCCCGGTTTTCTGTAATTGTTTTTTCATTTTCAATAGCAGGTTTTACTTTGTCTAAAAGCGCAGTCAAATTGCCCAATTTTACATGATTACAAGCACCTAATATTGCACCGCATTTTGTATGCCCTAATACAACAATGAGTTTTACACCAATTTCGTGTACACCAAATTCCATACTTCCCAATATATCAGTATTCAAAATGTTTCCTGCAATACGAATGCTAAATATGTCGCCTAAACCTAAATCAAATATATGCTCAGAAGTTGTTCTACTATCAATACAGCTCAAAATAACTGCAAAAGGATTTTGACCAAATGAAGTTTTTTTTACTTGGTGTGTCAAATATTTTTCAGTTATATTTCCCGACAGAAATCGTTCATTTCCTTTTTGCAAAATTTCTAAAATATCAGAGGGGTTCATTTTATCTTGAGTAGCCTTGTCTAATATATTTATAAATTGAATATGGTCTTCTAATTGGTAATGTTTTTTTAATCCAATAATGTTTAATTTAATATCTTTTTCTTTAGAAACCGTACTTTTAAAATCCTCAATAATTTCTAGCACGTCGTTGTCTATAAAATCGGAACCTGATGCATCAATTATTACTTTTGAATTATTTGGAACATTCCATAAAGTATCTTTTATGGATGCTTTATTTAAAAACGAAACTTGATTTGGAAATTCTAAACGCACCGTTTCATTAATATGCAAAGTTTCTTTCCTTAATACAAACGGATTTTTGTAGTTGCTTTTTAAAATATAAAAAATACTTATTGCTAATCCTATTAAAACACCAATGAGTATATCAGTAAAAACAATTGCCAAAATGGTTGCAATAAAAGGGATAAATTGATTCAGACCTTTATTCCAAATTTCCTTGAACAAAGAAATTTTTGCCAACTTATAACCTGTTAATAATAAAATACAAGCTAAAGATGCCAATGGTATGAGGTTTAAAATAGGGCTTAATAGTAAAACACTAATTAGTAAAAATACACCATGTAAAATTGAAGATAATTTTGTTTCTGCACCTGCATTTATATTTACCGAACTTCTTACAATTACTGATGTTATAGGAATGCCACCGGCTAAGCCTGAAAAAATATTGCCTATGCCTTGTGCAACCAATTCTCTGTTTGGCGATGCTAGCCTTTTGTGAGGGTCCATTTTTTCTACTGCCTCCAGATTTAAAAGTGTTTCTATTGATGCAATAACTGCAATAGTAAAGGCTACTATCCATACATGGTAGTTGCCGATACTTCCAAAATTGGGTAAGGTTATAAGTGCGTTTATTCCATCAAATTTCGGAATTTGCACCAAATGATTCGATGATATTGCAAGCATTGGAAAAAAGCTTTGGAATAATGCATTTAATGCAACGCCAAGTATTACCACAAATAAAGAGGCAGGAAAGTATTTTATTCTTTTTATTGGCGTTTTGTCCCAATAAATAAGTATTAAAATAGATATGGTAGAAATAATTATTGCACCCCAAGAAAAGTAATTAAATATATTTAGTAATTCCGAAAAAGTATTTTCTCCATCTCTTTGTAAAAATGTAAAATCATCTTCGTTATCTATGTCAAAACCAACAGCGTGAGGGATTTGTTTTAAAATTAGAATAATACCAATAGCGGCTAATAAACCTTTAATTACATTTGAAGGAATGTAGTTTGCTATAAAACCACTTTTTATAATACCTGCAATAAGTTGCAAAACACCTGCTAAAACTACAGCTAGTAAAAAAGTTTCAAAGCTGCCTAACTGTGTAATGGCCGAAAGCACAACAGCTGCCAAACCTGCAGCTGGTCCGCTTACACTTGCATGCGATTGGCTTATATAGCCTACTATTATTCCGCCAATTATTCCTGCAATTACGCCTGATAATAATGGCGCTCCACTTGCTAATGCTACTCCCAAACATAGAGGAAGTGCTACTATAAATACAACTAAACTTGCTGGTAAATCTTGTTTTATTTTTGAAATCATATGGGCACCTCTAAAAATTTATTTTTCTAACCAGTATTTTTATCAGTATAACAAGCGAAAATAATAAAAAAAAGACTTGTTATAAAAAGAATTTCAAACTAAATCGTGCAAAAAATGGTGTGCCAGGGGTAAAGTGTATTTCAGAAACAGGGCTTGCCTCATTTTGTAATCTACTTTCTGTATAAAACTGCGTTTCTTTCCATTTTGTGTTAAGCATATTTTGTATAGATATTCCAGCTTCCCATTTTTTTGTAGAATAATTAAGTGTTGCATCAACCAGAAAATAACCTTTTGCTAAAACTGTGTTTGTATTGTTTGCTGGTCTGTCGGCAATATGCCTGTATCGCAAACTACCATTCCATCCTTTTTCTTTTCTATAGGTAATGCCTCCAACGCTTGTAAATTTTGGTGCTAAAGGCAAATAACTTTCATTTTCAGGAACTCCAAGTGCTCTTGAATTGGCAATATTCAAATCTAAATCGGCATATAAATTTCTGCTAATCTCATACCTAGCTGAAATATCAATCCCAAATCTTTGCGATTGTCCACCTGCTTCTACAACACTTTCGTCTCCCACATAAATAAATTCTTGGTCTAGCCACAAATACCAAATTGCTGTTTGCAAAAACATTTTATTTCCTATCTTAAATATTCCACCCAAATCTGTACCATTTGCAGGTGGCAATACTTTTTTTCCGTTTTGTTGCACCGCTACTCTTGTATCATTACTATGAAAACCTCTACCGTTATAAAAATAAAACTGAACTTTCTCGTTCACACGATAATTGAAATTCAATTTTGGGGAAAGGATAGTAGAGTTGGAAGATAAAGCTGTATTGGAAATTTTATCATTGTAGCGATTATTAAAATAATCAAATCGGAAAGCGCCTGTAATATCAAATTTGTCTGTCAATGCAATTTTTTGGGAATAATAAATTCCTGCATTCAATTCATTTATATCACCAAGCATTAAATCCTTTGTAATGATCGTTCTATTTTTTGTTCTCGTTAATTCAATATTATCTATGGCATCATATCTAATTTGAATTCCGGTTTTAGTTTCAGTTTTAAATTTCCCTATGAAATATTCTTTTTTATAAATGCCGTTATATCCTAGTATATCTCTGCTTTCTTGTTGCCTTATTTGATCCCCATTAATAGAATCTTCTTTAAAGAAAGTGAAATTAGAATATAATGAAAAATTGTATTTCGAATAAAAAAGTTGATTGCGGAAACTATCTCCATTATTGAGATTACTTAATAATTCTATGTTAGCATTATGCCTTGAAGTTTCACCACCTTCATTCGGATCTATAGCACCGTAAAAACCAAGCACCCCTTCTTTAACTGCTCTGTTAGGTATTTGACCAGAAGCATTCCATTTACTATAAAAACTAGTAAAGGAGGCCGTTAAAAAATTTATTTCATTAATTTCCCCATGATATTTCAGGGTACCATTAAATCGGTTGAAATCTTGTGGATTCTCAAAATAGCCTTTTGAGTAGGAGCCTTCACTAGCAAAGTATAAACTTTGGTTTCTTTTATCGCCAGTTTTTTTAAGTAAATTTACTCCCACTACCCCACGAAAAGTGCTGAACTGTCCTCCTTCAATCTTTACAAAATTCTTTTCTAAATAATCTTTGGTTTTAAATTCTATAAAACCAGCAGTAGTAAAATTACCTTTTTCAGCAAAATAGGGCCCTTTGTTAAAATTCACTCCTTCAATTAATTCAGGAATTACAAAATGTAAATCGGCATAACCTTGTCCGTGAGCGTGGCTAACCATATTTACTGGCATCCCATCTACTGAAATGCTAATGTCGGTTCCGTGGTCAAGATCAAAGCCTCTTAAAAATATTTGTTCCGCTTTTCCACCGCCAGCATGCTGCCCAATAAATAATCCCGGCACCATCCGCAGTACGTCCTGCGAATTATTTATTGGTCGCAAATGAATGTCAAGGTCACTGATGGTTTTAAATATTTTATTGTTTGAATTGGTATTTATTAAAACCTCCGATAAACTTGAAACTTTTTGTTGCAAATAAATTATTGCGGTTTTATTTGCGAAAGTTAAAGACGAAAGTAAAACAGATTTTGTTTGAAAGCCTACACAACTCACTGATATAGAATCGCTGCTATTCAATAATTGTTTCAAGCTCACAAAACCGTTTTCATCTGCTACTTGGTTAAATTTTAAATCTCCGCTCTTAACTATTGCGAATTGTACCGGCACTTTGTTCAAAGAGTCAACAATAAATACACCCTTTTGTTGTCCCAAAACAATATTTGTTACTAGCATTAGCAGACATCAAAAATACAAGTCTTTTTAGCATAATTTATGGTTAACTTTTTTTAAAATAATTGTGATAGGAACAATATAACTTTTTCAATTTTGCAGCTGGTTTTCTTGTCATTCTCTTAGCTTTTCTTTCATTTTATCCCAAGTGCCAATAGCCAAGATTGATTCATACTTTATTTTCTTGCCCTTGCTGTATTCAATGATATATTCAGCCCTTTCCTTTGATTCAGGGTGATTACTTATCCATGTCAAGTATTTAGTTGCATCATTTTCCATTTCAGAAATCTTATACAGAAAATTTGCAAATGGTTCGGGGTTTATCTTTGCCTTTACAAGATAATCAACAGCTTTAATGTCAGCTTCTTTTTCTAAATTTCTGTCAAATGCTGAAGATGAAAGCATTTTTGCAGTTTCTCTAATATTTTCTGAACTACCATTGCCAGTTGTCATTGAAATTAAAACTGAAAGACCAACTTCCTTTAATAGCTTTTTCATTACATGATTAAGCTGAATATGCGCAATTTCGTGACATACAACGCCAATCATTTCTTCTTGATTATCTGAATTTAATATCAAGCCGCTATAAACTATTAAATATCCATTTGGTAATGCAAAAGCATTAATATCGTCTTTGTCAAGTATGTGAATTTTTATTAATTCCCTGTCGATATTGTTTGAAGAACAAATTTTAGTTACAATACTATCAACTGAAGCTACTACAAATGGATTCGTATTTTCCTTTTCAGTTTTTTGGAATATTTCCCAAAATAGTTCTCCAATTTTTTGTTCAGTATTATCAGTTATTTTTTGAACTTTAAAAATTGTAAGCCAGTTAATTTGTGTCAAAGTAAACCAAATTGAAATAAACAACGCTATTATTGTTACCCCTTGTATTATAATCTTTTTCATGCTTAAGCTTTGCAAATTAAATTAGTCAGATTTCCATAAAACCACCATTCAACATGAATTCCTTTTCTTGTTTGAATAGCTGTGTAAATAGTGGCAATAAATTCAGCCAAATTGAAAATCAAAGCTGCAATCATGTAAGCAATATATTTATCCGAAATAGTGTCATCTGTAAATATTATAGATACAGTCCACCAAAAGCCAAAACTATTGATGAATAGCATAGATAATTGAGAAAGTAAGGCTTGTGTACAATGCCAGCGAACAAAAAATGTTCCTTTTCTATTTCCTAAATAAAAAATTAAGGTAGCGATAAGGTTAATAATGGGCAAAGGTAAGCCAGCAATAAGAGCAATTAAAGACATTAAATAACTATTTGATGCTTTTTCCGATTCGTGTTCGCCTGGCTCATAAATGAATTTTGTTGCATTTTTCATAATTCTTTTGTAATATTCCAAATCCAATTAATAATTACGAGCAATATCAATGGCATTGCATATAGCGGTTTTTTTAAATAAATTTCTGTTTTTTTGTAAAATTCATACAGTGTTTTCCTCTTAGTTATTATGTCAATAAAAATCCATAAAGGAGATAAAAGCATTAAAAAAGCAACTATATAGCCTAAAGGATTAATTCTTAGAGCTTCAAAAAAATCCCCTTTTGTCAATGAAATAATTGAACGTGTTGAGCCACAGGAAGGGCAGGGTATACTTGTAGCATGCTTTATAATGCAAACTTCGAATGATTTATTTTTAGTTTCACTATTGTTTAAACTATAATAAAGCCAAATATACCCTGCCATACATGCTATAAAAATTATTAAATATAGCTTATTCCTGTCAAGAGCCATTAAAATAAAATTTGTTGCATTTTTTGCATGTTTTTTTCTCTTGTTACTCCTTGAATCATAAACCAATCTATGATTGTCCAGATACCCAAACCACCGCAGGTTAAAAGTTTACCAACGCCTATACCTGTATCGCCAATCATAAAACGGTCAATACCAAGTGAGCCTGCTAAAATTGAAACTATTAAAATTGTTGTCGGGTCTTTCAACTCAACTGTTGAAACCATTGCCCATTTTGAATCATCAAGAGCAATCAGTCTTTCTCTGATAAAATTAATTTGATGATTCTCGAAAAATTTTGCATTTAACATGATGAACATGTCAACTTTTTGTGCATCCATTGTATTTGGTTTTTTAAAAAAATATTCTACTCGTTTGGCTTTTCGATTCGGCCCTGTTTTTGAAATGGTTTCAAGCTACCATTTTTGTTAAAAAATATACCATATTTTGTTTAGAAACTGTTTAAAGTTTAAATATTTTGGCTAATTGTAACCTCTTTCTGCCACTTCTTTAAACTTTCTGCCACCATCCTATAAAGATTATACTTAAGGAAGCGCGCAACATGAATCTTTTTTTTGCAATACATCCGCAACTATCGGTATTCCTATATGGTAAGTAAATAATAAATGGATCTTTTTTTATTCTATGAATTTATCAATTCTTCAATAATTTTTTCCACAGTTATCCCTTCCGCTTCCGCTTTGTAATTGCGAATAATACGGTGACGTAAAATCGCCACTGCCACTTCTTTAACATCTTCAATATCAGGCGAGTATTTGCCTTTAATTAAAGCGTTACATTTAGCTCCTATTACTAAGAACTGGGAAGCCCTAGGACCTGCGCCCCAAGATAAATATTTATTGGCAATTTCGGCTGCATGGGGGGTATTAGGTCGGCTTTTCGAAGCTAACTTTACAGCATATTCTAATATATTATCAGCAACGGGGATTTTGCGAACTAAGTTTTGAAAATAGATAATTTCTTCAGCATTGATAACCTTTTTTAATTCTGTTTTTTTATCGGAAGTAGTGTTCTTAACTACTAAAAGTTCATCTTCAAATTTTGGATAATCAAGCCAAATATTAAACATAAAACGGTCTAATTGCGCTTCCGGTAAAGGATAAGTACCTTCCTGCTCTATCGGATTTTGAGTGGCCAACACAAAAAAAGGATTCCCTAATTCATATCTTTTACCTGATGTAGTTATACTTCTTTCTTGCATCGCTTCCAGCAATGCAGCTTGAGTTTTTGGCGGTGTTCGGTTAATTTCATCTGCCAATATAATATTGGCAAATAATGGCCCTTTTATAAATTTAAAGTTTCGGTCTTCACCTAATATTTCAGACCCTATAATATCAGATGGCATTAAGTCTGGGGTAAACTGTATACGATTATATGTTAATCCTAATGTATCAGCAATGGTATTTACTAATAAAGTTTTTGCTAATCCGGGAACGCCAATAAGTAAACAATGTCCTCTGCTAAATATAGAAATCAATACATCTTTAACCACTTTATCTTGTCCTATGATAACTTTATTTATTTCAGCAGTTAATTCCTTAAATCTTTCAACAAAGGCATCTACAGCTTCTATATCTGTAAGTAGCCCTTCTTTCATTTTTTCTCTGAATTTAAAAGCAACAGTTTGCTCTTGTATCTCTTTTTCCATTTTTTTTAACTATTTATTTCGTTATTGCTCTACCTTTTTAATTTATTTGTTCCTAAATGATAGTCCTTTTGTTTACCATTTATGGTTAAAAACACATTCTTTATAATCGTTATTGATATGTACAAAAGTATTAACAGATTTTCTCTTGATCCAAAATTGTACTGCTTCCTGTTGCTTTTTAGCTAGCGCAACTGCTTGTATATTTTGATAATCATCTATTAAATTTGCACGGTGTGGTGAAGTACGTTTTTTTAAAAATAATATACGATATGCTTGTTTGCCATCTCTCGATGTCATTGACATAGGTTTGGTAAATTCACCAACTTTTAGCTTATCAATTGCAAAGGCAACAGCTTGATCTACTTGACCAATTTCATCCATTTGAAATCGAGTTGCTCCATTCATTGGATTCACCATCAAACCACCACTGTTTTTGCTCTCTTCGTCATCCGAATATTTGGCTGCCGCTTCAGAAAAGGTAATGGTATCAGAAGTAAATTTTGTGTAAAGGGTATCTAAATATTTTTTTGCTATTAACAAATCGCTAGGTTCTACCTTAGGCGCTATCAGTAAACTTCGCGCATCTACCTCATCTCCCCTACGTTCTATTAGCTGTATTATAAAAAAGCCATAAATAGTCTCGAATACTTCACTAATTTCATTTGGTTTTAGTTTAAATGCCCATAAGTCCCATTCAGGAACAAACTGCCCCCGTTGTATGTGTTCATACAAGCCGCCTTTGCTAGCAGAACCTGGATCTTCTGAATATAATGCTGCCATTGCAGTCATGGAACTCTCGCCCTTCATAATACGTTGTCGGATGTCTGCTATTTTGTCTTTTGCTTCCTTTTTTGCTTCCGGTGTAGTTTTTGGCTTTTTTATAATTTGGCCAACTTCTACCTCTGCATTTACTAATGGAACAGAATCTTCGGGAATATTTTTAAAATAAGTCCTAACATCATTAGGAGTTACAGTTATATCTCCTGTTATTTTCGATTGCATTTGCTGCGACAATAGCAAATTACGCACATTATCTCTCAATTCAATTTTAAAATCTTCTACCGATTTGTTATAAAAAGAAACAAATCGCTCTTCCGATCCAAATTGTTGAATATAATAGCTGATTCTTCTATCAAGCTCCTGATCAAGTTGCGCATCAGTAATAAATAAACTATCCTTTTGGGCTTGCGCTAACAATAATTTTTGATATAAAAGTTCTTCTAATAATTTACAACGAGAATTTTCATTGGTGGGGTCTTGTGCTGTAACCATTTGTTGGTACTGCGACTCTAATTCAGATAATAAAACTGGGTTATTTCCAACCACAGCTATAACGCGATCAATAACCTGTTCGTTATTATTTTCCTGGGCAAGCGCGCTAAAACTAAATAAAACATAAAAAAGTATAGCACTAAATTTCATTCTACGCCCCCTCCAAAGAAAGGTGTAAATTATTGAAAAGTTAATTTTGATAATATTCATAGTCTTATTGTCCTCCATCTTTCCATTGGGGCGGAGTTTAAGTAGATGGTTTTTTTTCATTAATGTAAATTTCTATTTTTTTATTATTTAGCGCATCATTGTAAATATCTTCCTTCATTTTATTAATAAGCTGCAATTTGCGTTTATTTAAAATGATGTTTTTTATATTCTCTTTTTCAAAACTTAATGGAGAAAGACTATTCCTTATTTTAAAGCCTTTAATATTTAAAAAATAACTGAAAACAGAATCACTAACTTCCACAGTACGATTATTTTGCAAAAACAACTCCTTATTATAGGTTCTGATTGGGATTTCTTTTAATAAATCATCAAACAATAACCAGGAGTTTTCATCTAAAAAAAAATTATCGGCAAACTGATGGCAATATCCTGCGAGAAGTTCTTTATCCTTAGGATTATCAGATTTATACCACTTTTCTAGTTTGCTTATTCCTGGAGCCTTTTTATTTACTTTTACATATACTACTTTAATGATATTATCCTTTAACTCAAAATTGTTTAAGTTATTATTATAATACTCCTCAATTTCTTTGTTTTCTATTTTGGTATTTAATTTTTGTTTTATTAGTTCCTTTTCATAAGCATAGGTAATAAGCGAATTACGATAATTTTGTAATTGTTTTTCTACATCTTTTTGCTCCTTAGTAAGATTATCTTCAGCCTTCTGAATTACCAATGATTCACGCACCCAATTGTCGATATATTTTATTAAGTGATCTAAGCTATCTTTAGAGGAGGTCCCTTGTGAAACAATATCCTTTATATCATTTAAGTACAAATAGGCATCATTAACACGTGCGATAACTTCATGGTCTGCATTTTTATTTGATTTAGCAGTACATGAAACAAGAAATAATAATCCTAATGTAAACCGAAGAAATTGTTTCAATATAAGATATTACAAGTGTGATGCGCAGTTTTAGAGTTTATTCTTTTCTGTCTCCGAACATCACACTCTTTTTTATTCATTTATTTAATTGTAGCAAGGATGTTTTTATCAATTGTTACCGTATATTTCATCCTTAATTCTTTAAGCCAGCTTTTTTCTAAAAAATTCTGATAGTCAGCAGTAACTAATCCCTTTGAATCCAAAAATGATTTTTGACCTGCTGGTTCTATTTTATTTACAAAAACAATAACTACTTTTTTATCTTTTTCGGAAATAATATCATTCGATAATCCTAGCTTCCAGTTTTTGTCTACAAACTCATTTTCGGTTTTACTGAATAATCGAGTTTCAATTTGTAAATTTAACTGCGAATTTTTGTTTACCTCCGTTAATAAATCTTTTTCCGTTTTATTATCTTTTAGATAAGTACGAACTTGCTTCGCAATCTCAATGTCGGAGCAACTATATACACTTGCTTCAACACGCTGATCCCATTGGTAATTACTTTTATTTTGTTCGTAATAATCTTTTAACCCTAAGGTGTCTTTTACAGCTTTGGACCAAACTTTTTTATCTGTCAATTCAAATAATAAAATTCCATCATGGTATTCTTCCATCAAGGCTTTAAATTCCGGGTATTTTTGGTCTAAGCGTGCATCCTCATAAGCTATTGCTCGTTCATCCACAAATTGATTGAATAATTGATTGATGAGAGTCTTTTCATCTATTTTAGGGCGTTTACTTTGGTTGCTTAAAATAAAATTGGTGAAATCTGTTTGGGTATATACCTTTTCATTAAAGTTAAACATGGTCTTATTTAATCCTACAACTTTTTGTGAATTCCATCGCCCTTCAAATAGCGTAGAGTCTACCAATGCGTAATATTCCTCACGCGCTTGAATATTTTCTTTAAAGCGATATTCTGTTTTTATCTTTGCAATTAATGAGGTTCGCCCAACCTGAGAACGGGAATCTTTTGAAATTTTCTCCTTCAACTCATTTTTCATGTTTTCAAAGGTGGCTAATCCTCTTTTGTCTATTAATTTAATTATATGCCAGCCATATTTTGTTTTGATAGGCGCAGAAAAATCACCTTTCGTTTGAATGTTAAAAGAAGCTTTTTCAAATTCTGGTGGCATTTTACTTGTGCCAAACCATGGCAATTCTCCACCCTTTTTCGATGATTGTTTATCATCTGAAAACTGAGTGGCTATTTCATCAAACTTTCCTCCAGCCTTAAGTTTATTATATATTTCAGTAATTTTTACATTTGCATTTACTGAATCTTCTTTTGTCATACTGGCGGCTGTTTTTACCATGATATGACCCACCAATACTTCTCCTTGCGCTTTTCTTCTGTCAGTAATCTTAATGATATGATACCCAAATCGTGTGCGAACAGGCATGGATACTTCACCCACTTTTGTTGTGTAGGCAGCCGATTCAAATTGATATACCATTTGTAAGGCAGTAAAATAACCTAAGTCTCCACCATTTTCTTTTGAAGAAGGATCATCAGAAACACCTTTTTCTGCCGCTACCTTATTGAAATTTTCCCCTTTTAATATTCGCGTACGCAATTGGATAATTTTATTGTAGGCAGCCATCGTGTCTTTTGGTAAGGCAGATTCTGAAATTTTTACTAAAATATGGGAGGCCCGAACATCTTCTAACAGACGACTATAGGTTTCTTTTAATAATTTATCGTTAACATCTTTGTCAGTCAAATATGGTTGAGACAATTGCTTGCGATATCCTGCTAATTCTTCTTTAAATGATTTAACAGTGTCCAATCGAAGCGATTCCGCTTCTTTTACTTTCAATTTGAAATTTACAAATAATTCAACGTAATCATTTAAGGATTTGCTATCATTCACTAATTCTTTTGTGTTGTTTTTATGATATACATTCCCAAACTCGGCTACTGTAACTTTACTATTGCCAATTGTCATTAATACTTCATCGCTCTTTTTTTGAGCATAACTACAAGAAAATGTAAAATATGCAATGGTTAATAACAATGACTTTGATACAACATTTTTATTCATTTTTATTTGATTTTAAAATTTGAGTAGCAAATGTAGTTATTATTACGATTTGTCAATATAAAAAAAAGAAATATATTAAATTGTACTGTTAATTTTTGTTAAGGCTTAATTTACTTCAATGCAATGAAAAAATATCATATTTAGAAAGGATACATGGCGCAGTTTTTACATTTTTATAATTCTATTTTGCCAAGCTTCTTAAATAGCTTAAATTAGTATGGCGAAGGAAATATTTTTTAACTATTTTTTAAGGATTAATGGGATTTTAACTTTTAATTTGGAAGGACTATTTTGAGAATCAAAATATGTAGATGAAAATTGTTTTTAAATTGCAATATGCGATTAATATAAAGCAATAATTATTGATTTTTTTTTATCCTCACCATCCAAAATGATACTAATCCAATAATTATTGCTATTACCAAAAGCATTTCCCATAAAGGAAAAAAAGTGATTTTTTGGCTAAAACTAAAGCCTTCTGTTAAAATACTAATAACATTTTCTTTAGATAACTTTTTGTTGAATGTAGTTTCTCCATTTGTAAATAATAACTCCTGCTCTTCTCCATTAATAATAAATTTAATTTTATTATTATTGAATAATAATCTGGTATGTTTTATGTTTTTAAACTTTAATTTTATTTCAGGATCCCTATAAAAAAAAACTATTTTAGGGGAAATTACCTCTATATCATTATTAGTAATTCGAGCTATAATCAAAGAATTATCAATATTATTATTTATGCCATATGTTTCAATCTCTATTTTTGAGATAGAATTAAAGGGTAACAAACTAAATGACAAAAAAAAGATTACTGCATGTAGTTTTTTCATATTTAAAATTAGTTTTATTAACAAATATAATTATTTTTTAAAATGTATTGTAAAACTTTTATTTTTATTTTCATTTTGTTTATTAAATTTGTAAACTGAATTTTTATTTGATTGTTCAAAATATATTGTTTTAATAAATCTAAATTATTAATAAATGAATTCTAAAGATATTGCACCATCTATACAAAAAGTTTATGCCAATGCAGATGACTTTTTACCATTGAACGGTACCGATTATGTTGAGTTTTATGTTGGCAATGCTAAACAAGCGGCGCATTTTTATAAAACTACTTTCGGTTTTCAATCCCTTGCTTATAAAGGTTTAGAAACTGGCTGCAGGGATTACGCATCCTATGTATTAATTCAGGACAAAATTCGTATTGTACTTACTACACCCCTTAATTCCAAATCCCCCATTAACGATCACCTGCGAAAGCATGGTGATGGTGTTAAAATGATTGCTCTTTGGGTTGACGATGCTACCAAATCATATAATGAAACAGTTTCTAGAGGGGCTAAATCTTTTATGGAACCCACCAAAGAAGAAGACGAATTCGGCTTTGTTATTCGTTCAGGAGTTTATACCTATGGCGAAACGGTCCATCTTTTTATTGAACGAAAAAATTATAATGGCGTTTTTTTACCTGGTTATGCTGCCTGGCATTCTGATTATAAACCTACTTCTACTGGTCTTAAATACATCGATCACATGGTTGGCAATGTTGGTTGGAATGAAATGAATACTTGGGTAGAATATTATCAAAAAGTGATGGGCTTTGTTAATCTTTTATCTTTTGATGATAAAGATATCTCAACAGAATATTCTGCATTAATGAGTAAAGTAATGAGCAATGGAAATGGTCGTATTAAGTTTCCAATTAATGAACCTGCTGAAGGAAAAAAGAAATCTCAAATTGAAGAATATATTGATTTTTATGAAGGTCAAGGGGTCCAGCATATTGCTATGGCAACAGATAATATTATTCAAACAGTTACTCTTTTAATGAGTCGCGGAGTGGAGTTTTTAACAATCCCTTCTTACTATTATAAGGAGCTGCAAAGCAGGGTAGGTAAAATTGATGAAAATATTGATGACCTTGAAAAATTAGGCATATTAGTTGATCGGGATGATGAAGGGTACATGCTTCAAATTTTTACCAAACCCCTTGAAGATAGACCAACTGTTTTCTTTGAAATTATTCAACGTAAAGGAGCTACATCCTTTGGGAAAGGTAATTTTAAGGCTTTGTTTGAATCTATTGAATCAGAGCAGGAAAAACGTGGTACCTTGTAATTTTTAGAACTTACTAGCTTGTTAAAATTCCAGAATTGATGCTCTTAGGAGTTGGGACAAAATAAAGTTTACAGAATTGACGTAGTTGTTTTGTTGTTTTTCAAGGCGTAAATGAGGCGAATAGCCTTAGCTATTTAACGATTTTACAACGTGGAAAAATGGCAAAAGAACAAGTCAAAATTGAAAGGTTATTTTGTCACAATTCCTTAGTAAAGCTTTCAAAATAATTTCGACAAAACAGATATATTGATAAAAACAGATGATTCCATTTTTTTGCAAAAAAATATCCTTATGAAAACGCACGTGAGGAATGAACAAACGCGATGCAGTGTTGCAGGTGGGGAGGAATCGTTTGTTATTTGTGTTTTGTTTCTTTTGTATCAAGACAAAAGAAAAACACACAGTTTTTGAACCATTTAATTTACGGG
>CAMBDK010000076.1 GCA_945865315.1 Chitinophaga pinensis
AACCATTTAATTTGCAGATTTATTTTGAAAATTTCACTAAGTAAAGCTTTCAATATAATTTCGACAAAACAGATTTATAAATAAAAATAGAGGATTTTATTCTTTTGCAAAAAACATGCTTATGAAAACGTGCGTGAGGAAGGTACAAACGCGATGCAGGGTTGCTGGTGGGGAGGACTCGTTTGTTCTTGATTTTTTGTTTCTTTTGTATCAACACAAAAGAAAAACACACAGTTTTTAAACCATTTAATTTGCAGATTTATTTCGAAAACTTCACTTAAAGATATTTTAGCACTTAAATTTTAAATTTTTTTGACACTATAAAATATAAAAATTATGAATTTTAATCAAGTTGTTCAATTTAATTTCCCTACCACCATTCGTTTTGGTGCAAATGCTGTGAAAGAATTGCCTGCATATTTAAAACAAAATAATCTTACCAAACCGCTTTTAGTTACAGACCCTATTATTGCGGAGCTTCCTTTTTTTAAACAAATTATTGCTGATATAAAGCAATTGGGCTTATCCGTGGAAGTGTTTTCAGATATTCATAAAAACCCTGTTAAAAGCGATGTTATAAAAGGTGCCGAGGTATTTGACGCCTCTAGTAGAGATAGCATAATTGGAATAGGTGGCGGCGCCGCTATTGATGTAGCCAGGGCTATTGTGCTGCGAATCAATCACCGGGAAGATTTATTTAAATACGACGACCTTATTGGAGGCGACGTATTTATAACCAATGATGTCCCTCCCTTTATTACTATTCCAACTACGGCAGGAACGGGCAGCGAGGTAGGCAGGAGCGCTATTATTGCAGACGACATAACGCATCAGAAAAAAATCCTATTCTCCCCAAAATTACTTGCAAAAATTGTTTTTGCCGACCCATTGCTAACAATGAATTTGCCGGCAGGAGTTACTGCAGCTACCGGCATGGATGCCCTTACGCATAACATGGAGGCTTTTCTTGCAAAAAATTATCACCCTATGTGTGATGGAATAGCGTTAGAAGGAATTCGTTTAATATCTCAATCACTGGAAAAGGCTGTTAAAACACCCGATTTAACATCTCGTGCCGAAATGTTGTTGGCTTCTATGATGGGTGCCATCGCTTTTCAGAAAGGCTTAGGGGTAGTTCACTCCATGGCTCACCCTTTATCTTCATTGTTAGATACGCACCACGGGCTTGCAAATGCTGTTAACATACCTTATGGAATGCGGTTTAATATTTCTGGTTCCGAAGACCGATTTATCAGGATCGCTAGTACTTTGGAATTAAAAAAACATACCGGCGAAGATGTTGTTCAATACCTCTTTGATTTAAATACCAGGGTAGGTATTCCTCATAAATTAAGAGATATCTATGTGAAAGAGGAGCAGTTGGATACTTTAGCTGATTTGGCTTTTGCAGATTTTGCTCATCCGAATAATCCAAAACCGGTTAGTAGAGCCGATTTTAGAACCCTCTATGCAGAAGCTTATTAGTTAAGTAAATGAATAGCTTTATATAAAAAACACCAAAAAAGAAAATATCTAATATTTCCATCTGCTATGAAAAACCAAATGTTTCTTAGCAAAGTATTGGTATAAAAACAATTTTGAGAAGTTTGTTAAACCGAAAAAACATTGTTAAATACTACTGTTTTCCTATCAACATTTTAATTCTGAAATCACTTTTTTTGCCTGAACGTTACTTGCATCCAAATCAATTACTTTTTGCATGTAAATTTTTACATTCGGACAGTCTTTTTTTTCGGCATAATATGCCGCTAAATAATTATAGGCTTCTATTAATTCTTTTTTATTCTCTTCTGGTTTTGCTTTATTAACATACATTTCATAAAAAGGTTTCGCCAACCACTTTTCATTTTTTAAATCTTGCTGTACACTTACTTTTGCTTTCCATAAATATCCTAATGCTAAATCAGGCTGCAATCGTATCATCTGGGAGGTAGCAGAATCTGATTTAACAAAATCTTTTGAAAAATAATATGCGCGAGTCAGACCAAAATAGTCGTTTATATTTGCCTTGTTACCAGCAATTTTTTTATCGAAAAAAGAAATAGCTTCCGCCCATTTTTTCATTTTCATATAGGTAACTGCTATCTCCCCATTTAATTCTACTTTTTCAGGTTGTAATTGCATGGCTTTTAAAAAATAAATCAATGCCATTGAATCCTTACCATTTTTTGAAAGTAATTTAGCCTGATACTCGTAATCCTTAGGAATAACTTTAGTGTCTTCGTTTGCTTTTAAAAAAAATGTTTTGCTACTCTCCAAACCCAATATATAGTTAGGCGGCAGCGCCTCAAAATATGCATAAGCAAGGTAACGGTATAAATAAACATTATTAACATCGCATTTTATTGCTTCGTTAGCCTCCACAATAGATTCGGTATAATGTTTCCCTTCAAGCAAAAACCCGGCATATCTTCCACGAGCATCACAATCATTATTTATTTCTAAATACCTTTTATATTTAGCTACCGCATTATTAAATTGACCCGCTCTAGCATAAATTTCAGCCATTTCGCGGTAAGCTGGTGCAAAGGAGGAGTCTATTAAACTTGCTTTTTTGTATAAGTCTAAAGCTAAATTGTAATTTTTAGCGCGATTTAATAACTGCCCCTGGCGCAATATAGCCTTTACCGATTTTTCATCCATTTTTTCTGCCTTTTCATAATATTCAATTGCTTTGCTGCCGTCATTTTGTTCCATATATGCATCACCTGTTAAAATATATGCTTCGGGATTAAAAGATTCTAACTTTATTGATTGTGCTAATAAAATATGGGCTTCAGCAATATTTTTCACTTCGGCGTTAATATAAACTTCGGCAATTTTCATTAATACAGTAGCTTCAGAATTAATAACATATTTGGCTTTTGTAACACTAGAATTTTTTCCTAATGAAACAGTTATTTCTAAGGTTTTCGGAGAATTCGAATATTCATATTTTTTAGCCAATGTTACAGCTTTAAAAAAACTAGCTTTCGCCTCCGCCTCCTTACCTTGGTACCATTGCACTTTGCCCAAACCAACATAACATAGTGGGTTGGTAGCATTTAGCTCAACCCCTTTTTGGTAGAATTTATTTGCCATTTCTAAATTATCATTTTTAAAATAGTTTTCACCATAGTAAAAATATATATCGCCATTATTAGGCTGGGCAGTTAATTCTGATGTAAAAGCTATATCTGCTTTCGAAAATTGCTCGTTGGTGGTTAATTTAATAGCATCAAATAAAGGCTGCGACAAAATAGATGATGATACAAATAAGCAAAAAATAAAAAATAATTTGTTCTTTTTCATAAAATGTAAGTTTTAAGATTTTAAGTGTTAAACTTTGGCTCTCCGTTTTAATTTACAATAATTTCGAATTTGTATATTTTAAAGTGTTTTTATTTTGTATTAATTTCCACTACTCTTACAGGGCTAATGGATGGCACCAATCCTGCTTTCAAAATCATAATTTGCCCCTTCTCTCCTGCTAAAAATGATACAAATCCCATACCAAGTCCTGCGCGAGTTTGTCTGTTAATCATAAATACGCTTCTTGTAAATGGATACTCTTTTGTTTTTATGTAAGCTTGATATGGTTTTAAAGGTTTTGAAAACTTATCTTTTGCAATGCCGAGAACTTTTATTTTTTTTAAAAAGTCCTGAGCTATTGGGTCGTCCGTATCACTTATCCAATTTACACTCAATACCCCTAACGCATTTTTATTTTTGCTGACATAGTCAATTACTTCAGGGTTTGATTTTACAGCAAATATTTTGTTTGAAAATGCTGCCCCTTGCAAGAGAGAATCTTTTAAATAACTTGTATTTGCTGAGCCATTATTATCAAATATAATATTTATTTTTCCTAATTCGGATTCCTTATTTATTTGTTTCCACAAGGAGTCCTTCCCAAGAAAAATTGATTTTAATTTCTCTATCGTCATTGTTGTATCCTTATTTTCATTATTAACTACAAATGCAATAGCATCTTCAGCTATTTTAGTTGATATTGGAAAAATATTGGCTTTTTCAAACTGTTTGCGTTCATCAGACGTTATATCTCTGCACATTACCGCAACTTTACAGGAGTCTTTTAACAATAGCTGTATTGCATCTTTCTCTGGCAAATAAAATGCGGTAATTTTAGCATTTTTATATAAGGCCTGGAAGGTGTATATTTCAGTATCAAATAGCTGTTGAAACGATTCGTCAACAACTATATTTACTTTACCCGCGGTTGGTGTATCTGTGGGGTCACTTTTGCCTGATTGGCAGCTATAAAGAAAAACAGCTAGAGCAATTGTATAAATAATTTTTACTAACGAATCCCAACTTTTATATTTGTTAGAAACAAGCTGAGCATCTTTATTAACTTGTGTTTTAGCAAGGTATTTCAATGTTTTCGATTGGTTATTGTTAATGTATTTTGCCTAAGCCAGTCCTGCTTTACTGTTTGGTTTTATTTCTATTAATTTGCTGCTATTTTTACCATAAAGTGAAGTTTTCGAAATAACTCCCGCAAACTAAATGGTTCAACAACTGTGTGTGTTTCTTTTTTCTTGATACAAAAGAAACAAAAAATCAAGAACAAGCGATTCCTCCCCACCTGCAACCCTGCGTCGCGTTTGTTCTTTCCTCACGCGCATTTTCATAAGAATATTTTTTGCAAAAAAATGAAATCATCTGTTTTTGTTAATGTATCTGTTTTGTTGAAATAATTTTGAAAGCTTTACTAAAGTAGTTTCTTTTTTTCCATCCTTCATTTTTGTTAAAAACTAATTCAGCCAAATGAAATCATTAGTTAGTTTTAATCTAATTTCAGAATCCATACACTAGGATATTGACCTTTGTATTTGGCCCTTTCTACATCAGCATCCAACTTATTATTTGTTTTTAAAACATAAATATTATATAATTTCGAAACCTGATTTTGTATCATTTTAGTGTTGCGATGGCCTTCGATAATATTGGTAGCTTTAAACCTGTCGGCATTTTCTTTATTGCCAAATGTTCCTATAACAACGTAAAACCCATCATTAGCAGGGCTCCCCGCCTCATCGGTAAAATCGGCAGTGTGAAGTGTGCGAACTTTTATTGCTGGGGTACTTGTAATTACAGGGCTTGATTCAATCTGACTAATTTTTTCAGGTTCCGTTTTTAAACCAGAACTCTGCGCCTGTTCTGTAACGTCTTTTTCTACAACACTTCGAAGCAATGCATTAGCATCTATACTTTCTGAGCCTTTACCCGATGGTAAAAGTTCACTATCTTTAGCTGATTGACTTTTTGTTTCTTTAGCCTTCGCAATTGCTAGGTCCTCTTTTAATTGATTTATTTGCGCTTGATTCGAATCAGATTTTACAAATAATTTGGCAAGTAATATATTTGTTTCGTCGCCAGCGGGAGTGGCTATCTCCGACCTTTTAGCTTTTTTAAGTTCTGCTTTAAGTTGCTCCACATTCGCTTGGTTGCTATCTGATTTTATTTTTAATTGTGTAAGCAAGGCGTCTGTTTCACCTATTAAAAAAGTGCGCAACAAACTATCGTTAATTTTTCTACTATTCAACAATGCTGTTTCGGAATTTTTAGATTTCTCCAGCTCAATCTTTAGTCTGTCAATCTGATTTTGATTCGTGTCTGTTTTTACAAATAATTTTGCAAGCAATATATTGTTTTCATCATTTTGAGGCGCATTTTCACCTGAATTCAATTTAGCTTTTTCAAGTTCCAGTTTTAGCTTTTCGAACTGAGCTTGGTTTGTGTCAGATTTTGCTTTTTGTTGGGCAATAAATAACTCAAGATCGGGATTCGAATTCAAAGTTTTTGTTAAGGACGCTTCCGCCTGTTTTGATTTTTCTAGGTCTGCCTTTAATCTATTGATTTGGATTTGGTTGCTGTCGGATTTTATTATTAATTGCGCCCGCAAACCCTCTATTTCTGAGCTGAGGCTTGCGCGAATGCTGTCAATTAATTTCCCAGTGTTTGAGGTGGAAAACTCCCCCTTTTTGCCTTTTGTTTCAGACATTTCGCGGCTTAAATAATCAAGCTGGATCTGATTCGTGTCCGCCTTGGCTTTCAACTGACCTAACAATACAGCCAACTCATCTGTTGATGGCGACATGGAACCTGTTATTTTTGATTTTGCCTGCCCTACTAATATTTTTTCAATTTGAGCTTGATTATTTTCTGTTTTTAATTTTAATTCTGCTAATAATATAGCATTTTCTGCAGCCGAAGGGTTCATGGCGCCCTTCATTTTACTTTTCGCCTGTTCCAATAATAACTGGTCAATTTGAGCCTGACTACTTTCTGATTTTAATTTTATTTGGGCTAGCAACGCTTGGTTTTCATTGGATAGTTGAGAATTAGGTTCCTGTATTTCTTTTTTTAATGCGTCGCTATTATTATCCTTATTTTCTAATTCTGTTTTTGTTTTCACAATATCTTCCGCCTTATCTATATTTGAAGGGGTGGCAGTTTTATCCGTTTTTATTTCTGTTTCAACCCGGGGTTTCGCTCCTGTTATTAAATTATATTCACCATCCACTTGCAATATTTTAAACTCTGTTCTTCTGTTGGCGCCCCTTCCCTCTTCTGTTTCATTGCTTTCAATCGCTTGGCTTGATCCGTAACCTTTAAATGTTAAACTGTTTTTATCACATCCTTTACTGATAAGAAAATCCATAACAGCTTTCGCTCTTAGTTCTGAAAGTTCTTGGTTTTTATCTACAGAGCCCAAGTTATCGGTATGTCCGGATATCTCCATTTTAAGCGAAGGGATATTTTTAATTAGCTTTGCTATGCGCTCCAATTCTGAAAAAGACTCCTCGCTCAATATAGATTTATTGATGGCAAAGGAAATATTATTAAGGATAACTTTCTTTCCAACCTCCATTTTTTCTAATGTGATATTAGAAAGAGAGGCTGTATTATTTATATCCTCAGCAATTATATTTGTTTTTAATGGCGCAAGTATTTCTGTTGAAGCTTTTGCTGTTTTTGACAATTCAATTTCGGCCTTTAATTTATCAATTTCTAATTGCTTTGTTTCTAACAGCCCTTTATTTGCTGTTTCCTGCTGTTTCTTTAGTTCTTCTATTTCTTTTTTAGCTGCCTCTTTAACTATCTTTAGTTCATCATTTTCTTTTTTAACAGAATCCTGAACAATATTTAATTCATCATTTTCTTTTTTAGCAGAGTTGCTGGGTGTTAAAGCTTTTGCTACTTCAAGTTCTGCTTTTAATTTTTCTACCTCCAATTGATTTGCTTGGGAAGCCGCTTTTGCTTGTGCTAGTAATAGTTTTAAACTTTCGTTATCGTTATTAAGAACCGTATCTGCTCCTAGCTCTTTTAAAGGCACTTTTGTTTTTGCAAGCGCTTCTTTTAATTTAGTTATTTCAACTTGATTGGTATCATTTATTGCTATCAATTGGGCATTTAATAATTTGATAGAATCGGAATTAACAAGAGCAACATAAGTGGCTGTGTCTGTTTTTTGAACCTCCTCCTTAACAAACCTGTTCTCCAAAGGCTTTTTATTGCCAAAAATATAACCCAGTAAAAACTCAGAAGAGGCGCCTGTATAAGATCTTATCTTACTTATGCCAATATCATATGCGTATCCCAAACTTAAGTTGCGGTAACGCATTCCTGCACTAATCGCTATAGCGTTATTACTATGATATGTTAGACCCAGCCAGCCAGTTTTTTTCCAGTCGACTACTGCATTGAAATCAAATTGAATTGGGGCGCCTTTTACTGCACGAACCATTATTAAAGGGAAAGCCGTTATTTCTTTTTCTTTAGATAAATTAAAAATGTATTTTAAAGTACCTTGATAGTGGCGATTTAAGGTGTAATAACTACTATTTTTATTTAATGCATCGTAATTAAATTTATTCCCAAGTATTTGTGGAATAGCGATGCCTACAGTTAATTTTTTCCAAATGTATATAAGCCCTATGTCAGCGCTAAAAATTGTTTTGTTTTGTGATTGTTGCGATAAAAAAGGGTCGTCAGCATCCACAATAAGGGCTTTTGAAAAGTCTATTTTATTATTCAGCACACCAAATGTAGCGCCTAAATAAATTGCATTAGAATCGTTAATATTAATTTTATAGGCGTAATTAGCAAAAGCTCCTACCTTACTAACTATATCTGTTACATCAGAATAAATTTTTATTCCAGAACTCGAGTTTTTTAATTTTATTGGGCCGTCAATGGTAAAATAACTGGTTTGCGGAGCACCTTTTAATCCGGTCCATTGGGAGCGGTGGGTAATAAAAGCATTTATTTTTTCATTGATGCCGGTGCATGCGGGATTTATTACAAAAGGGTTCGTATAATATTGGCTGCTAAAAGGTAGCTGCTGGGCAAGGCTTTCCCCTCCAGTTATTAAAAAAAGGAATGCTGAGAAAAAAAACAATAGTCGCTCCCCTACCCTATGAGAACTTTTACAAACAAATTTCCGCAGGATACCATCTCCCTTTTTTCCAAATATATTAGATGGATAAAGGGACATAAGTTGTTTGGTGCTATATTTTAAAAAAACTTTTTTCATTATTTTTATACCGCCTTTAAAATAGATCTTGGTATTTATTTCGTTATTTTTCGTTTAAAATAGTAAGTGATCCTTTTATTATTTTAAGGGTATCTTTTAGTTTTAAAAAATAATAGTAGGTACCGTCCGGTAATGCTTTCCCATTTTTGTTCATCCCGTTCCAGCTATTATCATAAGAAGAGGAGTAATAAACCTGTTGACCTTCTCTATTAACAACAATAGCCTCGGTACCCGGATAGGCACCAATGTTATTAACGATCCATTTATCATTATAACCATCCCCATTTGCTGTCATCAAGTTGGATACTATCAAATTAATATCAGAAATTACGGTTAGTGTTAATAAATCAATATCGGTGCAGCCATTTAAATCAGCAACCGTTAATTCATATATTGTAGTTACATCAGGACTAGCGGCAGGGTTTGAAATATTTTGGTTGCTTAAGCCTGTTGCAGGTTGCCATGAATATATTAAACCTCCCTGTCCATTTAGTAAATAAGAATCTCCTAAGCTAATTGAGTTATCTGCTCCTGCATCAGCGGTTGGATTTGGGAAAACAACAATTGAAGTGTTCATCGTATCTGCGCAACCTAATAAGGATTTAACGATAAGGGTAGCTGTATCCATTCCAGCAAAACCGTATATGTGAGATGGGCTTATTGAAAAGGAATAAAAAGAGTCGCCAAAATCCCACTGATACTGCAATGCTCCTATTTCTATTGTTGAGATATTGGTAAAATTAGTGGGGCTTCCAAAACAGACGGAATCTACTGTAAATAAAGCGTCCGGCTTTGGATAAACATAAACAGCAGCAGCCTCTGTAGTATCATTATTACAAACACCATTCTTTACAATGGTTCTGTAAAATATGGTGTCGGATAGGTTAGCAAATATTAGCATTTCGGTAGTATTTGCAATATCAATCCATGTAGTATTTGAAATAACGGAATATTGCCAATTAATAACTGAACCTAAAGCACCTTGCAATATAAGGGTATCGCCATTAAAATTTGCACAGACGGCCGGAACAGCTATAATAGAACCCGCATTGCTTGCTGGTATAACAGTAATTGTATCGTTCGAAGAAGTATCTACATTACATGTGCTATATTGAACAATCGCGTGAAAAATTGTTGTTGATGTAAGGTTATTAAAAATGAAATTTGCGCTGCTGTCGGCCGTAAAAAGCCAGGTAACTCCATTATCGGTTGAAAATTCCCATTGCGTAATTAATCCTGAATAACCAGTAAGTTTTATGGTATCGTTATTAGAGCCGCTACAAACTGTATCTAATATGGAAGAAGCAAAACCTCCTATTGGTAATGGGGTATTATCAACTGTTACCCTGCCCTCTATGGATATTGCGCTTGCGCATGTTTCTGACAACATTGCTCTATACCATGTAGTAGTTGTTATGTTGCTGTATATTTGTTGCGTTGATGTATTGGCTGTATCCACCCAAGTCATCCCTAAATCAACAGAATATTGCCATTTTTGTATTGTACCAACCGAGCCCGTTAGCTTTAAGGTATCCCCATTTGCCCCAGCGCATACAAAAGCATCAGCAACAACAGTTCCTCCCACTGCAGTAAGTTGAATATTAACATTTACAGCAGCGGTATCAGTGCAGCCAAGGCTTGTTGTTGCTAGAATATAGTAGGTGCCAGACAATAAAACATTGGATGAGTCCAACATTACAATAGTAGCTTGCGCATCTGTAAAATAATTAAGTGTAATCCCACTGGAGGAACCAGCTGTTATTGCAGGCAAAGTAAGGTCTACTATTGTAGGCAAACAAACGGCTGCTGGTTGATTTATCATCAAGGAGGGCTGGGGATTTACCGTAATGTATAGCCCCGCGGTATCACTGCAACCAAGGGCGGTTATTCCAACAATATAAACCATTCCGCTTGTTATTACCTGAGTAGAATCTATAACATGAATAGTTGCAGCAGAATCTGTAAAATAATTATATATTAAGCCTCCTGTTGATCCCAAAGTAACTGCCGGCGATGTTAGGTTTATAAATGCTGGGGAGCATATTGCTGCTGGTGTTACAGTGATAATAAAAGGTTTGGGATTAATTGTTAACATCATTGAATCTTTTGCTGCCGCGCATATCCCGACGGGATCGTTGGATGTTATCTTTAAAAATACCGACCCGTTTATGGAGTCGCTTGACCCATAGGTATAAATTGCATTTACAATAGAGGAGTCGTTAAAGCTTCCGTCTCCAGAAGTAGTCCAGGTAGAAGATGAAGCCCCTCCTGTTCGGGAACCATTTAAGGTATATGAACTCCCTGTACAAATAGCAAAGTCAGTGCCTGCTGCCACCTGCGCTAATGGATTTATTGAAAGTGTCATAGAGTCTGCAAGAGCCGTACAAATTCCTACAGGATCGTTGGTAGTAATTGTTAATGTTACAAAACCCATTGTGCTATCTCCTATACCGCTTGTATAGATGGCATTAACCAAGGAAGAGTCATTAAAGTAACCATCTCCGGAACTTGTCCACGTAACGGAAGTGGCTGCACCTGCAATTAATGCAGAGAGTGGGTAAGTCTCTCCCGAACAAATTGTGTCATCTAATAAAGTCGACAACTTCGCTTCAGGTTTTATTGCCAGCACCATGTTATCTGCAACTGCCAAACACGGTCCGGAAGGATCGTTTGTAGTTATCGTTAAAATCACAAAGCCGTTCGTACTATCGGCGATGCCATGCGTATAAACAGCGTTAAAAAGCGAAGAGTCGTTAAAATTACCATCACCAGAACTTGTCCAGGTTAAGGAACTTGCGCCACCCGAAATAGATCCAGAAAGAAGAAAGTTAGTGCTCGAACAAATGGTGTCGTTTAAACCAGCAGTTACTTTAGCTAATGGATTTACTGAAAGTAGCATGTCGTCAGATACAGAAGGGCATACGCCTATAGGATTATTTGTTGTTATTGTTAAAGTTACATTTCCCATTGTACTATCTATGATACCGTGGGTATAAATAGCATTAACAAGCGAAGAGTCGCTAAAGGTGCCGTCACCAGAACTAGTCCAAATAGAGGACGTTGCCGCTCCAGCTCTTTGGCCAGAAAGAACAATTGTACTTCCCGAACAAATAGTATCATTTAAACTGGCTGTTGCGAATGCTGCAGGTCTAATATATAGACTCATCGCATCAAAATGAGAAGCACACGGCCCTAAGGGATCATTCGTGGTAATAGTTAATGTTACCATACCACTTGCGCTATCCGCAGGACCGTTTGTATAAATAGCATTAACAAGCGAAGAGTCATTAAAGCTGCCATCCCCTGAAGTTGTCCAGGTAGAGGAAGTTGCGCTACCGGAAATGGAACCCAAAAGAACATAGTTGTCTCCAGAACAAATGGTATCATTTAATCCTGCCGAAGCTTTTGCCAAATAATTAATTGTTAGAACCATTGCATCGGAAACAGCCGGACAAATACCTGGAGGGTTATCCGTTGTAATAGTTAAAGTTACAGCCCCCATGGCGCTATCCAAGGAGCCGTGCGTATATACAGCATTAACAAGCGTAGCGTTGTTAAAGCTACCGTCTCCTGAGCTTGTCCAAACAGAGGATAAAGCCGCGCCCCCTCTGGTGCCAGAAAGCGCATAGGTGCTTCCATAACAAATAGTAGCATTAAGCGAAGCGCTTACTACAGCAGCTTGATCAACCAATAGAACCAATGTGTCTGTTTTAGCAAGGCAAAGCCCGGGTGGATCATTGGTAGTTATTACTAGATTTACAGTCCCCATCGTGCTATCGACTGAACCATATGCGTATATTGCGTTGGCTGCAGACGCATTGTTAAATAAGCCATTTCCTGTGGTTGACCAAGTTAATGAAGTAGCGGCTCCTCCAATTGCTCCGGATAATAAATAATTATTTCCCGAACAAATTGAATCGTCTAAACCTGCGTCAACAATAGCTTCTGGGTCTACTGATAATACTGCAGGTAAAGAGGAAACGTCTCCTCCGCAAACATTCCCATCGCCAACAATACAATAGTATTGGTTAGTTGAAAAAGCTCCCGGCGTTGGATTTATCATAAAACTACTGGAAAACGGAAAATAAGGGGTAGTAAAAGGCACTAAGCTATAGTTAAAACCGCCATCTGTACTTTCATACCAGGAATATTGCAAGTTTCCCCCAACGGCCGCAACTGAAAAGTTTGAACTTAAACCTTCACATACAGTTGCATCAACTGGATTAGCAATAATACCAGGAGGGGGGTTTACAGTTAAATAAGCTGAATTAGATGTACAAACGTCCTGTGTGCCAGTTACTATACAGCGATATTGATAGCCCGACATTCCCAATAGTGCATTTGAAATATTTAAAAGAGAGCTTGCTGTTCCTGTATAAGGAGTCATTTCCATTAAATTTGTAAAGCCCGAACCTTGATTTTCCTGCCATAGGTATGAAATAGTAGCAACCTGAGTACTTACACTAAAATTTGTGCTGGCCCCTACACAAATTGACTCCGCAGTAGGTTGAACCAAAATTACGGGATCTCTCACTACCGATGTAAAAGATGCATGGTTTGTGTTGAATACGTCCCCAGCTATTGTGGCTGTACCTCCAGAACTTCCTACGACAAGTCTTTTTAAGCTGCCTACCCCAGGACTGTTAGTTCCTCGAACCTGAAGCCCACTAATAGTAAGTACGTCAAGTGTTGCGGTATTAATTACTTTAAGCGCAATAGTAATTGCATTGGATGTAATATTTGTAATATTAAGTATGGTAATATCGGCACTAAGCCCTGAAACACTTCCCACCCCGGGATTAAATTGGAAATTTCCAGAAATGGTTAAAATTAAGGTTTTGTTTCCAACACCTGTAGTTGCAAAATTGTTCATTGCTGTTTCGCTTATTACAATATTTCCAAGGGCTACATAAGGGGTTGGAAATTTACAAGTGGCTGTATCAAATATTGAAGGTATTGTTATATTTACTTGGGCAAAGGACTTATTCAAAAAAAGCGAAACAAAAAGTATTAAAACAAGGGAAACAACTGCTGTCGTTTTCTTTTGCAATGTTTTAATTACTGTTATATTTAATGAAATGGAACTCTTTTTCATAAAACCAAGCTTCTGAATGCGTAAAAAGTTTTTAAACTTATAAATATTCTTGTTATTTATTACGATGCGTTTAAATTTTATAAATATGTATTGCTGTAAACACCTGTTTTATATGCTGCAAAACATACTAGTGCATGCATGCCAATAAAAAACACTACCAATTAACAAAACTAAAAATCCAATTATTAAAGGAAAGAAGTGATATTAAAGGGTGAATACAAATTTTTACGAAAGTAGAAAAAATAAATCAATTTTAATCGCTTTTTATGAAAAACATTACCCAAATATTCAATATCAATCTTGATTTAAAAATCTAATTATTGTTTTTTAAAAAAATACAATGGACTTAGTTTTTGATTTTTCATTGTTTTGTGTTTTTTTTATTTATAGCCGACTCTAAAAAAAACAATTGGCTTTTATACTTCCAATAAATACTGTATTTTTTGATTTTAAAGAAACAGAGGCCTCTAATTAGGGCCTGTCCATAGAGTCGGCATTTAAACTTAGACCGTCATTGGCTTTATTTCAAACAAAATAATTTTGGTTCAAAAATTTGAAATCCAGAATTCTGAAGCTTAAAACTTGCATAATTTGAAAATGTTTAACTCTATGGACAGACTCTAATTAGTATCTATCCATATAGTCGAGAGCATAACGAAGAAATCGGACATTATGGACAGCCTCTAATTAGGGGGGGCGGGGGGGAGTTTGCAAAGAGGGTGTTTTGAGAGCAATGTCCATATAAAAAAACGAATAAAATACTTTCTCCTTATAATTTTCAATTGAACACACATATAAATCCTCAAATTAATAATACCTTCGTAGCGAAAAAAA
>CAMBDK010000077.1 GCA_945865315.1 Chitinophaga pinensis
ATCATTACAGCTGTTATTAGTAGTAACGATTAAAGTAACAGTATAAGTTCCAGGATTTGAATAAATATGGCTAGGATTGGGGTTTCCATTAGGTGAAGTACCATCACCAAAATTCCATAACCTGCTTGCAATAATGCCGCTAGGAACAGCAGATAAATCATTGAAATTCATATTCTGATTTAAACATATATTGGTAAAACCAAAATTAGCAATGGGCATTGGAAATACCGTGATGGAATCCGTTAAGGTATCCGGACAAGCAAGGTTGGAAGAATAAGTGGTTAAGGTAATCTGGTAATTCCCCGGAGTAGCATATAAATGGTGAGGGCTCCAAAGGCTTGTGTTTAAAGGAGAACCATCACCAAAATTCCAGGACCAGCTAGCTGTGCTACCCATGGTAGGACTGATGGTTGTATTTGTATAAATCGCTGAATCCAACAAACAGATATCGCTGAACGTAAAAGCAGAAATGGGTGCATCAAACGCTTTTACAGAATTATTTGCCACATGAGAACATCCATCCGTTGTAGTGGTAACCAGTGTAGTATTGTATGTGTCGGGGCCGGAATAATAATGGACAGGATTTACTAAGTTGCTGTTAGGGCTGCCATCACCAAAGGCCCATAAATAAGTAGCTATAGAAGTAGAGCTGTGAACAGAAGAGGTATTGGTAAAATACACAGTATCGCCAAGACAAACATTACTATATGTAAAACCTGCAACAGGGTTAAAATACACCTGCACTGATTTTGTAATGGTATCTCCACAACCAAAATTATTATATACCATTAGGGTGGTGTTATAGTTCCCGGCATTGGCATAAATGTGAGAGGGGCTTTGTGCAGTATTTAAAGGACTAGCATCACCAAAATTCCATGACCAATTGCTGATAGTACCTGCAGAAGTGCTAGAGCTATCGGTAAATTGTGTGGCTGTATTGTTACAAACGGTAGTATTGCCAAATTTTACAATTGGATCGGGGTTTCTGGTGATGAAAACACTGAGTGTATCTTTACAAGAATCAGCATCTATAACAGTAGCTAAATATGTTCCGGCAGGCAAACCAGTTGCGAATTGAGAGTTCTGAACAGGGCTTGTATTCCATGAATAGGAGTAGGGAGCTGTACCGCCTGAAGCATGAACCATTGCTGAGCCATTGAAGCTATTCAGGCAGGTTTCCTTGGTAATACCTCCCTGCGTAAGCGATAGTGGTAATGTTTGAAGCACTACTACACTATCTTGTTTGGATTGGCAGAATGCATCATTTACAATGTAACTATAGGTTCCGGGAGTTAAACCCATAATTGTATCGGTTGTTTGCCCGCCTTGCTGCCAGGTGTAGCTATAAGGTGCTGTTCCACCACTTGCCAGGATACTTGCAGTCCCGGGATCACAGGAAACATTGGTTGAAGTGGCCGAGGCAATCAGCTGAGGTGGTGAAGGACAAGTGGGTCCAAAGTTAGCGACAAAGGCTTTTCCACAGGCTAAGAGATCACCATTGTTAGCAATTATGATGTCGTAAACTATATTTGGTGCAGGAATAGAAGATACAGGATTAAGTAACATATCATACTTTTCAATGGTATTCATAGTCCCTACATAGATGTTTCCACAAAAATCAAAAGCTATTCCACTACAGTTATTTGCTGTTCCATTAGGAACAGAAACGCTGTTAACAAATGTGAGGGTGCTTTTTTGAAATCTATGTAAATCAAGTCCATCATATATATATAAATATGGACCACTTATTGTAATTGCATTATACCCACTTGCATAAGCACGCACATTGGAATATCCTGTTATACAAAAACTTGTTAGTAAGGAAAGTGCCGGTGTAAAGTCTGAATTTGTTTTACGTAAAATACAAGGAGAAGCCCCATGATGAATTGAATAAATGTCCCCGTTACAATCAGTTGCAATAGCCCATGTATCTGATGGGTAGCTAACTGTGCTACCAAAAAGCCCCGTTGTGGTATCAATTTTTGTAAGACTAGTAGCTCCAAAGTTCCCGCCCAATACCAGAATAGTTTTTGATTTATTAAAACTAAATCGCCAGTTTTCTAAACCTTCGGTAATAGAATAAATTACAGCTCCTGCACTATTTAGTTTTGTTACTTTACCGGAGATTCCATCCGAATAATAAATACTACCAGAATTAGCAACAGCAATGTCACCATAATATTGGCAATTATAATCATGTGACCAGATCAAAACTCCCGCAGAAGTATATTTATGAACCTGGTAATTGCCGCTTCCGCTTGTACCACCATTTACAAAAACATTACCAATGGAATCTTCTTGAACATCACATGCAATATTATCAGAGGGCAATGCAGGGTTCGTAGTCCAAGGATCTATTATCAAATCTTCCGTAAGTTTAAGTGATTGGTTCTGGGTAATAATTTCAACCTTGTTTTCCGTTATATTATATTTGAATGGTATTTTACTATTCTTTGTAAATGCAATAGGAGCTTTGTCGATGAGGCTTCCTAAGGTCGCTTCTATGTGCAAATCTCCTTTTTCATCCAGATAAAGATTTTTGCTACCCAGCAATTGGTATGCAATAACAGGGATATTAAAACCAGCATGAACAATAAATTTATATTTAATACCTCCCTCATCCGGTAGTTCAAATTCAGCATCCACACCTTCATAAATATTTGAATAATAAAGTTTTTTGTAAGCCGAAACATGGTCATACTGTGAATTGTCAGCATATTTTCCATAGGTATAGTAGTGCTTTACTTTTTCGTTTCCAGAAATATGCATCAAGGGGTTAGCACCAACCCATTGCATTGTTACTGATTCCCATTTCGTCAATTGTTTGTTTTCATTGCTCTTACCCTCCTCTTCTCCCATTTTCCTTTTTTCTGTTTTTGAAAACATAAACGTTATACCGGAATTAGTAAAATAAGTCTTGAACTCGGGGTTGTTTATTGCAAACAAAATTGTACCAGGTACAGTTGTTTTATTTTCCTCTACTATTTTTTTAAATTGGCCTTGTTCTTCAATAAAAACTTTGTTTTGAAAAGGAATGGTCAGGAATTTTTTATTTCCAAAAGAAGATATTGTTTGTGAAAACAAAAAAGCTCCAGTGCTACCTAAATAGAAAAGAAAAAGGGCTAAGAAGCTGAACAATATTCTCCCCAATATAGGTAGAACTAAGTTGCCTTTTAAAAGTAAGCAACTTAGTATCTTGGTGAATGTTTTAACCTTTATCTTTTCCATTTTTTTTACACTTTTAAAATACCCCACCATTACTTCCAACTATAGCAAGGGCTCGTTAATGGCTATTTTTAACGTAATAAGGTTACTATACCTTTATAATTATGATTTTTCATTTTATGATCAGTGATCTTAAAATTATAAATATAAACATCTGTTTGTGCACCCTCTGATCCATTATTTGCTTTCCCATCCCAGGGTTTATTTATATCCGTGGATTTGAAAATAAGACTACCCCAACGATCAAATATAGTCATTTCATATTCATTAATAAAAAGGCCTTTGCCAGAAAAGTTATCGTTCATTCCATCGTTGTCAGGGGTAAATGTATTAGGAATATAAAACATAAAGTAGGGCTCAATAATGATAGTTTGAAAAGCTGTATCCATACAATTGTATAGAGTAGATGTAATTAACATGATTGTATAAGTACCTGTATCAGCATAAGCATGAGGAGCCGGATCAAAAACAGAAGATGTATCCGAATCACCAAAATTCCAGTTCCAATAATTGCCTCCGGTGGTAAGATGAGTGATTGAAATAACGGGATCTACAATAGTTGCCGTTTGTGGTTGAACTGTAAAAATCGCTTCAGGATTAGGATAGACAGTAATATAATTGGTTTTAGATAATATACTCACACAGCCACTGTCAGAGGTAATGGTTAAAGTTGGAGAATAATATATTGGCAAATAAACAGATTCGTTCGTGTAGCAATGAAATAGATCCTGTGAATTAATTGTTGGACTGCCATCGCCCAAATTCCATAACCAGGTTACATTATTACCTGTAGAGATGAGTGACAAATTTTGATAACTAATACATAAAGGCTCGCACCCTATGGTATCACTTGCCGTAAAACTCACAATCGGATTAGGATTAACAACACTTATTTTACTGATAGAATCCCGGCAACCGAAATTTGAAATGACTACTAAATGAATAGTATAGGAATCAGCAGCCTGATATAAATGAGAATCATTTTGATTGTTGCTTATCGGATTTGCATCACCAAAATCCCAGGTCCAGTACTTTATACTATCCGTTGGAAGAATACTGGATAGATCATTGAATAAAACATTACTTCCATCACAAACATTTAATGCGCTGAATTGTGCATCAGGCAGAGGATGCACTACCACACTTTTTGTTATGGTATCATAACAATTATTATTGGATGTTGAAATTAAAGAAACTATATAAGTGCCCGGATTGGAATATGTATGTCCGGGGTTCTGAATAGTGGCTAATGGGCTAGCATCGCCAAAGTCCCATGCCCAGTTTGCAATACTTCCGCTTAAAATGCTGGACGAATCATTAAAATTCATTACCTGATTTAAACATACATTGTTAAAGCTAAAATTTGCTACAGGCATAGGAAACACAGTAATGGAATCTTGCAAGGTATCAGCACATGAAAGATTGGAAGAATATGTTATTAAAGTAACCTGATAATTTCCGGGAGAAGCATATAAATGGCTTAAATTCCAGGTTGAAGTATTTAACGGACTGCCATCACCAAAATCCCATGACCAGGTTGCTGTATTACCTATTGTTGGATTGCTTGTTGTATTTATAAAAAGCATAGAATCTAATAAACAAGTATTGGTGAATGTGAAACCTGAACCGGGTGCATCAAAAGAATTCACCTGAATGTTGGATGCATTGGAACACCCATCGATAGTAGTTGTTACCAAAGTAACAGAATATGTTCCCGGGACTGAATAATAATGATTCGGATTTTGTAAGCTGCTTGTCGCGCTATTATCTCCAAACACCCATAAATAGCTGGCGATTGAACTGGAATTATCAACCGAAGAAGTATTAATAAAATACATTGTATCTCCTAAACAGACATCGTTATGGGTGAAACCGGCTACGGAGTTATAATAAACCTGAACAGGTTTAGTGATGGAATCTACGCATCCATCAGTGGTGGTAACTGTTAATGTAACATTAAAAATTCCGGGATTTGCATACGTATAGTTTGGGTTACTACTCGTGTTGATGGCACTATTATCTCCAAAATTCCAATTCCATGCGGAAATTATCCCGGTGCTCGAATCAGTAAATACCATTGCTTGATTTTTGCAAACAGGTAACGAATTAAAATTCGGTACCGGTAAACAATTTACAATAACAGCCTTGGTAGTGCTATCTTTACAGCCATCATTTGATGTTACAACTAATTTCACATTTAAAGTATCACAGGTAACAAAGGTATGCGAGGTATTCTGTAAAGAGGCCGTGTCGCCATCACCAAAATCCCAGGCCCAATAGCTGAGGTTTCCTCCATTGATGGTAGTAGAATTGTCGGTAAGTGTCATGGGATCTCCAAAACATGCAGAGGGAGCTGTAAAATCTACAATAGCGTTTCCGAAAATATGCAAAGAATAAGTGGAGGAATCCAGCTTTGTTTCGCATCCATTTGGATAAGCAGTTACCAATAAAACTAAATATGTACCTGTATCTGCGTAAATATGAGTAGGATTTTGCAGTATCGAAGTTGTTGAATCTCCAAAATCCCATTTCCAGGAACTGGGAACATAGGAAGCAGTACCTGTAAAACTAATGGTGCTTCCGTTACAAGCAGGGAGAGGGTTCACCGTAAAACTTTGATCTTCCAGATTTCTAATATTTGTACCCGCAAGATATCCATACGATTCAGGAGATCCAAAACCATAAGCAATGGCATTAAATCCGCTATCAGCAGTGATTGTATGGGTGCCATCCGTTACTGTATTTTGTGAATAGGAATAATCCGGTTTGAAAGGAACAGGGATAAAAGGGGCAGCTGCTCCATCTAGCAGACAGCTTCCCACATCTGCTGTTTTCATTACTATATTGATATATTGTCCGGTAATATTTTGTTCAGGTGAAGAATATAGCAGCACATTATTAATGGTCTGTTCGAGTGGACTTAGTATGATCATAAAAGGATCCCCTGTTGCACCATCACAGGCACTAGTTCTTGCATATTCGGCAAGTGTAATCGGTTTGTCGGCTGTAATAAAGGCAGGAACAGTTAATAAGGTGTCGAAGAAATCGGTTTGATTTAATGAATGTAATACTCCGTTAACAGAAACGTTAGTGCCATTAGCAGCAGCCATTACTCGATAAATGTCTCCCGTACGTGTTTTTAAAGGAGAAGTAATAAAGTTTCTTCCCCAGGTATTAACCGGATACATCTGTTCAAATAAATTATCACCTGAGCCACCGCATCCAAGTGAGGTAAATGTGCTTCCTGAAAATACAGCAGCCTTTTTACAGAGAGAGCTGTCATTACTGAAAACAAGAATTTTACTTCCGGTAAGATCAGTATTTGATTGTACCTGATAGACCTCACCTTGTTGTAAAGTAACAACAAAAGGAATATTCGCTAAATTACCTCCTGTGGTAGTTGATTTTGGGGTTATTTGAACCTTTGTACTATCCTCAATAGCCGCAATCATAAATTCTGAACGTTGCCCTCCGGTTGCCTGTGTAAAACACATGGCATAATACTCTTTACCCAATGCGTCAGTCGGCAACATCAAAGTAGCATCAGAACGCGCACTTGCATATATATGGGCATATGCAGCAACTTTGTCATTAGAAATAACATGGATACCTCTTTGTTCAAGGCAATCAGAACATCCAACATAAGCTGTTGCTGAAGGTACCTGAACAATAGTAATTGTATTGGCAACAACTGTAAATGCTTGAGACCAACCTTGAAGCGGCACAGAAACATTACCGGCAGTATTTACATCGGAAGTGATATAAACTTTAAATTTTGCTGCTGCTCCGTCAGTATGTCCTTGAAAACCGACCCAAAAATCGGTTCCTCGGTTAGAAAAATCCTGCGACAATATTTTATTAGGGAGATAAATAAAGGACAAAAAAAACACAGCTATGCACAAGCCCATGCTTCTTCTTTTGATACCCTCTCTATGAAAGGAGGAGTATAGGGGGAGCAGCTTAATGCTATTTTTTTTTGTTATTTTTTTCATTTTTTAAAAAATTGCCTTCTCACTTTAGTGAAAGAGGGATTTTTTTTACTATCTCACCAAAGTTACCATCCCTTTATAATTGTATCTTTTTTGTTTAAAGGAGGTAAGTTCAATAACATAAATATACACATCAATTTGTGCTATTTCATTACCATCATTTGCCGTTCCATCCCATGGGACGTTAATGCTTCTGGTAATAAAAATCAGATTACCCCAACGATCGAATATTCTCATTTTATAATCCGTGATAAAAGTCCCCTTACCGTTAAAGCTATCATTTATACTATCTCCATTAGGGGAAAACGCATTGGGAATATAAAAATTAAAATCGGGTTCAATAATAACTTTTTGATAAGAAGTGTCAATACAACCATATTGAGTGGAGGTAATAAGTGTGGTGAGGTAGGTGCCTGTATCCGGATAGCTAATATCTGGAGGATTAAATAATGAAGAGAAACTAAGGTTACTAAAATTCCAATCAAGATTAGTAGCTCCAGTAGAATTATTAGTGAATGTTATGAGATTGGCTGTTAATATTGTAGTTTGAGGTTGAGCAATGAAATTAGCAACAGGATTAGGATAAACAGTAATATAGTTGGTTTTGGTAAGGGATGTACTACAGCCGCCAATAGTGGTAACAGTTAAAGTAACGGTATAATAATTAGGCGCAAAAACGGAGTCGTTATAAAAACAGTGGTCAAAATTTTGGGAAGTAATTATCGGACTTCCATCACCAAGGTCCCATGCCCATGATGGGCTACTGCCAATGGGAACAAGAGGTGAATTTTGAAAGGACAAACACAAGGGTTCACATCCAACAGTATCATTTCCTGTAAATGCCGCTGTTGGTTTACAGTAAACAATTACAGTTTTAGTAAGTGTGTCAACACAGCCGCTATCACTTGTAATTGTAAGTTTAGCTATATAATTGTTGCATAGCGGATAAAAATAGTTTGTATTTTTTGTGGTAGCGGAATCCCCATTATTACCTATGAGCCAAACAGAGCTAAAAGTTCCACTTGTTATTGTAGAGGTGTTTGTAAATACAGTAGAATCACCAAAACATACCGGTTGGACGGTGAAATTTATCATGGGCGATGGGCTGGAAGTAATTAAAACGGAATCGATTTTTTTACATGAATTAGAGTCGCTGATTGTAACAGTATACAATCCAATAGGTAAATTAGTAATATTTTGGGATGTTAATACAGGAGTTATATTCCAGGAAAAAGTATATGGTGAAGTGCCCCCATAAGGGAAAACAATTGCCGAGCCATTGGAATCTAAGGGACATATTGCTTTCCTGATTTTTAAGCTGTCGAGCAATAAAGGAGGAGCAATTAGGGTGATGGTAGTATCGAAAATACATCCTAAGCTGGATGAAACCTGACAACTATATGTTCCACTTGTTAAGCCAGTAGCAATTGAGGTACTGTCGTTTATTAGATAATTAGTAATTGCTGGCAGCCAAAAAACATTAGTAATTGTTTGATTATTCAACAAGGTGATTATAATTTCGCCATCGCTACTTAAATTGCATTTTGGATTTTTCTGTTGCACAGAAAATGCTTTAGTATCAGCGGAAATATCTACTGTATCAGTAAAGAAAGAAGGACTGCATACACTTCCATCCTTTACAGTAACAATGTGAAAACCAAGTGTTAAATTGGTACGCACAGAATCAGTGCTGCCATCATCCCAAAAAAATGAAAAAGGAGGAACACCTTGAGTAGGTATAACTTTTACAGTATTTATTTCGGGATCACATGGATTACTGGTGATGACAATGCTATCGGCACCACAAGGCTCGCGGCCAAAAGGCAAAGGTGTTAAAAAGCCATTTCCACAGGCTACAATATCTGAATTTAAGGCATAAGCAATGTCATATACTTCCGAAGGACTGGCCTTGAATTCTTTTTGCACCAAATTAAAATCGAAACGGTAAACACCATTGGATGCGCCTACAAACAAATTATTACATTTATCGGCTAATATTCCACTACCAAGATTTTGTTGTCCACCCGGAATAGTTACTGTGCTTAATAGTGCCTGGGTATTCCTATCCCATTTTTTTACTTTTTCGCCATCCGATGTAAAAAGAAAATTGTTACCTCCTAAAGTCATAAAATTATAGCCATTTGCAATATTACCAGGGTAATAGCTAGGAGTGCCCCCAATTCCAATTTCAGAAAGATTATATCCATCCGGAACATTAGCAATGGTATTATTTAAATTATCAGTGTAAGTTAAAATATTGGGGTTAGAATGTTTTAAGTAAGCTTGGCCAAATTCATCCACACACAAACCCGCAACATCACTTTGCGATTGATTAAAAACTGATTTGGCATTTAATAAGGTGCCCGTGATAACATCTATCTCGGCAATATTCAAGGTAGGGTTGGTAGTGCCCCCTCCTGCAACAATTACTTTATTGGTAATGCAATTGAGCGCGAGACGCCAGTGTTCACGGTAATTTCCATCAGCAGTACTTTGCCATATTAAACTTGATGTGGGACTGTATTTGTAAGTGTGAGCACCGCTAACAACAAAGCCTTCTGACAAATAAAAATTTCCAGTACCATCCACAAGCATATCGCCATAATAACTTCGATCGAGCCCTGCATTTGACAAAGACCAAATAGGGGGGCCGCCAGTAGAGGCGTATTTTTCAACAGTAAAACTACCGGAAGTTCCACCATAAATGTAAATGTTACCGGTTCCATCTATTCCATTGTCAAATGCTTGTGATGCTATAAAGCCAGGTATTACAACCCATGGGTCAATTATTATTTTCTGATCTTTTAAATAAGGCGATACATTAAATGAAACAATATTATTATTGACATTAAATGATGAGCTTATTTTTTCATTGCTGATGGCATAAAATGTTAGCGGGGCATGCTCAATAATATTACCAGCGAGGGTTGGAATATTAATGTTCCCATCTTTTAAAGCGTTTTTGTTTGCTCCTGTGTACTGCATTTTAACCTGCGAAATATCTGCACCGGGATTAACTATTAGGCTATACTCAATACCCTTATCAGGATGAAAAATATATTCTACATCAATTCCTTTGTAAAGATTTTTATAAGTTAATTTTGAATATCCATTACACATTACTGTATTGGGTTTTTCATTTTTCGAATTTACTACATATGAAAAATAAGTGCTTTGTTTATCTTCAACAATAATAGTAGCATCGGGATTAGAGTTGAGCCACTTTACAGTGATAAACTGGGTTTCGGTTTTAAATTCATGTTTTCTTTTTTCGCGTTTTTCTTCTGTTTCAAAAATATTAAATATGGTTCCATTGGATTTAATAGTTTTAGTAAAACGATAACAGAGCTCATTGGAATAAAAAAAGATTTGGTAGCCTTTGTCGATGCAGTAAGTAAAATTATTTTTGTCGGGAGGCAGGTAGCTTTCAAACTGTCCTTTATTTTCGATAAAAGCTTTTCGTTCAAAAGGTTTTATTGCCCAGGAATTAAGAGCAGAAGAATTTATTTTTTTTTTTTGAGAAAATAAAGAAGTAGAGAGAAAGGGGAGGAGACAGAAGAAAACTAAAATTATTTTTTGATATTGTAAAAGTGATTTCATCTTAATATTTATTGAAAATAAAGGGTTTTAACATAAGATGCTAAAATACCTAAAAAGGTTGCATTGCTGGCGTATTTAAATATTTGTTTATGTATGTGTTTATTTATTTATGCTAGTATAAAGTTTATTAATTATTCGAAATTATTTTTATACACAATTTTGGCTACCGCCGCATCATGTTTCGTGGGTTCGCGTCGTTGTATTGTTTTAAATGCTAAGCATAACAAATATATGCATAAATTTTGATTTTTAAATTTATTGTTTCCCATTTTTTTAAGCATAATTAATCAAGATTTTTGTAAACGTTAGGCATTATATATTGCTTATAAAGCAGTAATGCGTTGGTTTGTTTAAAAAAAATAAAGATCCTTTGCATATTTTTGGGTGTTGCAGCTATTTTGATTACAAAACAAAAATATTTTGTATTGAAAAATTTTATTGTAAGCGAAAAATAAATGATTTACTAAATTCTATATTTTCTAAGAGCATACTATCTGTATTAAAGTCTGTTTTTATTTATATATATTTGTGATATCTGAAAAATTTATGAAAAAAGCACTATTAATATTTCTACTATTTATTGTTTTTTCTTGTAATAACAAGCAAAAGGAAAACATTCAAAATAATGCACCAAGGGTAATAGAAACCATAGGCATAAATATTTCTGCTGATAGCCTTAAACCACCTACAATCATATACCTAAGTGAAAAGCCAAGCCCTGAAGTTGTAGCAATACCAACAAAAACTGGCAGCATGCGTATTCGTCATGATAAAGGCTTGGACGAAAAAATAGCGCTTGTACCAATTATACCAAAAGTATTGCCTGTTTCGGTATTTGATTTGAATTGGAGCAGCATGCCTCCTGTCGCTAGCCCTGGGAAAGACCAATCCCTCTCTGCGATTGGCAATTTTACAACATTTACTACAGATCAAGGATTAGCTCTCGATAATATTCGTAGCAGCTTTAAAGATAGCAAAGGCTATTTATGGTTCGGCACTTCTGGTAACGGTGTGAGCCGATATGATGGGAAATCTTTCATTAATTTTACCCGATTGCAAGGACTTATAGATAACAGCGTTATGAGTATAAGCCAAGATAATAAAGGGAATTTATGGTTTGGGACTTATCGTGGGGTGAGCCGATATGATGGGAAATCCTTTGAAAATTTCACTGTTGCGCAAGGGCTGGTGGGATGTAACGTAACATGTATAAGTTCAGATAAAAAAGGAGATTTATGGTTCGGCACTAATCTTGGTGTGAGCCGATATGATGGTAGCCGGGCAAATTATCCTTGTAATAATAACACATGCAAACATGATTTGCGGATACAGCAAAACCTTAAAGAACATAATAATGAAATTGCTAAATCCTTTACGAATTATACCACCGCGCAGGGGCTGGTAAATAACGCCGTAAAGTGCATCACGGAAGATAAAACGGGAAATCTTTGGTTGGGCAATGAAGGTGGCGGATTAAGCCGTTATAATCCTAAAGCAAAGCTCAGGAGAGGATCTAAAATTTTCACCAATTATACCGCATTGCTGGGACTGGCAAATAATAGCGTAACGAGCATCACAGAAGATAAAACGGGAAATCTTTGGTTCGGCACTAATGGCGGAGGAGTAAGCCGCTATGACGGGAATCGAGTTGAGGCAATTGAAGCTTCCTTGCAAAGAGGTGAAATTATGCCTCAAGGAACAGAACAAGACATTAAAAAAATCAATGGAAAACTTGTTAAATCCTTTACGAATTTTACCACCGTGCAGGGCCTGGCAAATAACAATGTAAATAGTATATACCAAGACAGCAAAGGGGATTTATGGTTTGGAACTAAAGGAGGAGGAGCTAGCAAATATGATGGAAAATCCTTTAGGAATTATACCACCGCGCAGGGACTGGCAAATAACCAAGTTTCTAGCATCTTGGAAGATAAAACTGGAAATATTTGGTTCGGCACTTTAGGTGGCGGACTGAGCCGATATAATGGTAAATCCTTTATTATTTTCACAGTTTTACAAGGATTGCTAGATCACTCGGTTTGGAGTATAGCTCAAGACAGCAAAGGGGATTTATGGTTTGCTACTCATGAAGGAGTTAGCCAATATGATGGAAAATCCTTTAGAAATTATACCACAGCGCAAGGCCTGGAAAAAAATAAAGTTGGTAGCATCATGGAAGATAAAACAGGAAATCTTTGGTTCGGTATTAATGGCATAGGAGTTAGCCGTTATGATGGGAACCGAGTTGAGGCAATTGAAGCTTCCTTGCAAAGAGGTGAAGTTATATCTAAGGGAATACAACAAGACCTAAAAAAAAACAATGGAAAACTTGTTAAATCATTGACCACCTATACCACGACGCAAGGACTGGTTCATAGCGCAGTAATGTTTATAATGCAAGATAACAAAGGAGATTTGTGGATTGCTACTAATAACGGCGGAGTGAGCCGATATGATGGGAGCCGAGTTGAGGCAATTGAAGCTTCCTTACATAGAGGTGAAATTATACCTAAAGGAACACAACAAGACCTTAAAAAAATCAATGGGAAATTTGTTAAATCTTTTACGAATTATACCACAGCGCAAGGATTAGCAAATAACGACGTTTGGATTATATGCCAGGATAACAATGGGGATTTATGGTTTGGTACTTATGGTGGTGGTGTAAGCCGCTATGATGGAAAATCTTTTTATAATTATACTACAGCGCAAGGCTTGGCAGATAATATAGTTATTAGCATTATGGCGGATAAAAAAGGAAATATTTGGGTTGGCACTGCAGGTGGCGGTATTACTATTTTCAGCTCTCGGAAGAAGCGCTTGGGGGCTGGGGATAATTTAGGTAAAAACATAGCAAATGCACCCATCAGCTATCAGCTAAAAAGTTTTTCATCAAAAAATGGACTTGCTAATGATTGTGTCTATGGTATTGTTGAAGATAAAGATGGTAATATATTCATTGGCACCAACCTAGGTTTTACAGTATTAAAAGGTGGAATTATTGAAGATTCTAGTACAATAGTGAAAGCAAAATATGGAATCGAATATTATAATACCAGTAACGGTTGCCCTGTAAAAGATATGAATACTAATAGTATGTTTATTGATAAGGATGGAATCATATGGGCTGGCAACGGATCTGATAAAACGGGATTGGTGAGGTTTGATTATGCTGCATTAAATAAAAATACAGCGCCACCGGAAGTTGTTATTCAAAATATTAAATTAAATAATGAGAATATTTGCTGGTATAATTTAAGCTTATCAAAAACGAATAAAAATAAATTCAGGAAATTTGGTATGAATGATTCTAATGCAAAAATTTCGGATAGCACGGCAATGCTGTTAGCGGAGGTCATAGCTTTTGGTAAATTGGTTTCAAAAGAAATACTCGATAGTCAGCAAACAAAATTTTCTGACGTTGCATTTGATGGCATTACAAAATTTTACCCTCTACCCGAACAGCTTGTATTGCCTTATAAGCATAACAATGTAAGTTTTGATTTTAATGCCATTGAAACCGGTAAGCCGGATATGGTAAACTACCAGTATATTTTAGAGGGCTATGATAAAGAGTGGAGTCCTATAACAAAAAAAACTTCGGCAAGTTT
>CAMBDK010000078.1 GCA_945865315.1 Chitinophaga pinensis
CACAATGGCAGAAGTAAAACCAGCAGAAGTATCTGCAATATTAAGGCAACAATTATCCGGTTTTAAATCGGAGCAAGAATTGGAAGAAGTGGGTACCGTTTTGCAAGTAGGCGACGGTATTGCCCGTATTTATGGTCTATCAAAAGTTCAGTCAGGAGAGTTGATTGAATTTTCTAGTGGCCTAAAAGGAATTGTTTTGAATCTGGAAGAAGACAACGTAGGCGCTGTAACTTTAGGTTCATCCAATGATATAAAAGAAGGTGACGTAGTAAAACGTACCGGCAAAATAGCTTCTATCCTTGTTGGTGAAGGAATGTTAGGTCGTGTGGTTGATACATTGGGGCATGCAATAGATGGCAAGGGGCCCATTTTAGGTACATTGTATGAAATGCCTTTAGAACGAAAAGCGCCAGGCGTTATTTACAGACAGCCTGTAAACGAGCCATTACAAACTGGTTTAAAGGCAATTGACGCAATGATTCCTATTGGTCGTGGACAGCGGGAATTAATCATTGGCGACCGTCAAACAGGTAAAACTGCCGTTGCAATAGATACTATTATTAATCAAAAAGAATTTTACGAAGCAGGTCAGCCCGTATTTTGTATTTATGTGGCAATTGGTCAAAAAGGTTCAACAGTTGCAAATATTCAACGTGTATTAGAGGAAACAGGAGCCATGCCTTATACCGTTATTGTGGTGGCAACAGCTTCGGATCCTGCTCCAATGCAGTTTTATGCTCCATTTGCTGGTGCTGCAATTGGCGAGTTTTTCCGTGATAGTGGCCGTCCGGCATTAATAGTTTATGATGACCTTTCTAAGCAAGCTGTTGCCTATCGCGAAGTTTCATTGCTATTGCGCAGGCCTCCAGGACGTGAAGCATATCCAGGTGACGTATTTTATTTGCACAGTCGTTTATTAGAAAGGGCTGCTAAAATAAATTCAAACGATGAAATTGCAAAAAACATGAATGATTTACCTGATTCTATCAAAGGAATTGTAAAAGGAGGTGGCTCATTAACAGCATTACCAATAATTGAAACTCAGGCAGGCGACGTTTCTGCATATATTCCTACCAATGTAATCTCTATTACTGATGGTCAGATATTTTTGGAGTCGAACTTATTTAATGCAGGTATTCGTCCAGCAATTAACGTTGGTATTTCTGTATCGCGTGTTGGTGGGAATGCTCAAATTAAATCAATGAAAAAAGTTGCCGGCACTCTAAAGTTAGATCAAGCGCAGTATCGTGAATTAGAAGCGTTTTCTAAATTTGGCTCTGATTTAGATGCAGCTACCAAATCGGTACTAGACAAAGGTTCAAGAAATGTAGAAATATTAAAACAAGCACAGTTTTCACCCTTTCGTGTAGAGCAGCAAATCGCAATTATTTATTGTGGTGCAAAAGGCCTATTGCGAGATGTGCCTGTTAATAAAGTGAAAGAGTTTGAAGTAGATTTTCTTGCCTTTTTGGAAGCAAAACACAAAGAGGTATTATTGGATTTAAAAGCAGGTAAATTCTCATCAGAATTAACAGATGTGCTTGAAACTGTTGCAAAAAGTTTATCTAAAAAATATAAATAATTCGATAGTTTGATAGCTTGTAAATATAATTACATGCAGCTTTTATTTAGTTAATTGAAACTAAAGTTTACAAGCTATCATATTGCCGAATTTGCAAATTTAATTATGGCAAATTTAAAAGAGGTTCGTAATCGTATTACTTCGGTAAGTTCTACACAGCAAATTACCAGCGCAATGAAAATGGTTAGCGCCGCAAAATTGCGTAGGGCGCAAGACGCCATTGTTCAAATGCGGCCATATGCAGGTAAATTAAAAGAAATTTTAGAAAATTTAAGTGCTAGTTTGGATAATTCAGATGGTATTTACTCAAAGCAAAGAGATCTGAAAAATGTATTGATCATAGTAATAACTTCTAATAGAGGTTTGTGCGGTGGGTTTAATGCGAATGTTATTAAAGCTAGTAGCCGCTTGATAAAGTCCCAATATGGTGGAGCTAAAGTTAGTGTATTGGCTATAGGTAAAAAAGCAGCTGATTACTTTAAGAAAACAGAATATGGCATTGTAGGGACAGATATTCCTCGGAATTTAAATGAAATGTTTGATAATTTAATATTTTCAAATGTAGTTCCTGTTGCAGAAAAAATAATGTCTTTGTTTGCTGAAGGGCAATTTGATAGAGTAGAGTTGGTATACAATCAATTTAAAAATGCAGCGGTACAAATTACAACTGTTGAACAATATCTACCTGTTGCTGCCCCTGTTAATGATAATACCAAATCCACATCCTTGGTTAAAGATTATATTTTTGAACCAAATAAAGAATTTATTGTAGCAGATTTAATTCCACGATCCTTAAAAGTACAATTATTTAAAGCATTACTAGATTCACATGCTGCTGAGCATGGTGCGCGCATGACTTCTATGCATAAAGCAACGGATAACGCCGGCTCACTTATTAAAGAGTTAAAGTTGACATATAACAAAGCCCGCCAGGCTGCTATCACAAACGAAATATTAGAAATAGTTGGTGGTGCCGAAGCTTTAAATGCTTAATCAACTCCCAGTTTTTATTGAGTTTTAATTCGTTTAATACAGCAAATTATTATACGGATATCGTTTAATGTGTAACTCTTTTACTTTGTCGTAAAGTACATTTTTAAACTCATCAATATTTTGTTTTGAGGTGGCTGAAATAAACACACACTTAGAGCTCAGGTTACTCATCCATGTTTTTTTTAATTGCTCTAAACTAATGTTGGTTTTTGTAATTGGTGAAAGGTCGTCTACGTCTTTTTGATTAAATGTAAAAGCATCAATTTTATTAAAAATAAGAATAGTAGGCTTGTCTCCGGCGGATATATCGCTTAGTGTTTGATTTACCACATTATATTGGTCTTCGAACCCCAGGTGTGCAATATCTATAACATGTATTAACACATCTGCCTCCCTCACCTCGTCTAGCGTTGATTTAAAGGACTCTATCAGGGTGGTTGGTAGTTTTCTAATGAAGCCCACTGTATCAGACAGAAGGAATGGTAGGTTTCCAATTACAACCTTACGAACAGTAGTATCTAGCGTTGCAAATAATTTGTTTTCAGCAAACACTTCACTTTTGCTTAACATGTTCATTATAGTAGATTTACCAACGTTTGTATAACCAACCAGAGCTACGCGTATCATTTCTCCTCGCCCCTTTCGTTGGGTTTCCATTTGTTTATCAATGCTCTTTAGTCGATCTTTAAGAAGTGTAATTCGTTCACGAACAATACGCCTATCCGTTTCAATTTCTGTTTCTCCAGCGCCTTTCATGCCAATACCTCCTTTAATACGATCAAGGTGGTCCCACATTTTTGTTAGTCGGGGTAACATATAGATAGATTGAGCTAGTTCTACCTGGGTTTTAGCATGGGCGGTGCGTGCGCGAGAAGCAAAAATGTCGAGAATTAAGCGTGTGCGGTCAACAACTTTTACTTTAATTTGACCATCGCTATTAACTTCTTTTTCCAGGTTTCGTTGCTGTGCAGGAGATAGCTCGTCATCAAAAATTAAAATATCAACATTGTTCTCTTTAACATATTCACAAATATTGTTAAGTTTCCCAGAGCCTATAAATGTTCTGGAATCGGGGTGTTCTAAGCGTTGTGTAAATCTTTTTAACACTTTTGCTCCAGCTGTTTCCGCCAAAAAAGCAAGTTCATCAAGATATTCAGCTGAGCTCTCTTCATTTTGAGATCGACTAATTAAACCAACTAATATCGCTGTTTCTTGTTTTTTAGTTGTATCGTACATTTTTAAAAAAAATATAAAGTAAAATGTTGATACTAGCTTTATTAGTTTCTACCTACTTTGGTAGCAACACCAAAATTCGTATTTTTGATAAAAAATAAATCTAAGTTTTATTTTTTTAACGACTCCGTATATTCAACAACAGATTTTATTTGATCCTCTGTAAGTTGACCTTCAAAAGGCGTCATGGCTCCTTTTCCTTTTTTAACAATTTCTATTTTCGAAAAAATATCCATTGTTGTTAAGGACAAATCGGTGGCCCCTAATTTTTGAAGTTTCCCATCATCTCCATGACAAGGGCTGCAACTAGCCTCGTAAAGTTCTTTCCCACTCAATACGCTTGTCGTAATATTTTCTAAGGCTTTTGATTTTTGTTTTTTACTCATTTCAGCAAATCCATATGCCGCAATAATCAATAAAAGGGAAGATGCAGCCAATATTTTGTTCTTTTTCTTAAATCCAAAAATAGCTAGTGGAATTGAAATGAAGACAGCGATTATTTTTAAAATTAACAATGATTTTATCTCGGGTATTTGAGTGATTAAATAAATTCCTGTAGCTAAAAACAAAAAAGATATTATCATTTCAGGGATTTTAAATCCTTTGGTGAACATCGCCAATGCCTCTTCCTTATTAAACAAAAGCAAGTAGGTTTTTATAATATAAATCAATAAAAATAATATTACCGATAATAAATGAATGTTGCGTATTGCTGTTTCCATATTGCTGTGTGTTATTTTTCTTCAAAAGTAACAAAAATAAATTAAAATATTATTTGCCATGCACCCGAATAGTTCTTTTTGTTTTTAACCTTCAGTTTTTCCTGTTAGCATGCCAAATTAATATAATTGCTTTTAATAGAAATATTTTTTATATTTGAATATTGATTAAATTTCAATAAGAATTATTTTATGATAAATGAATTACAAATTAATAGTTTCCGCATTTTATCTTTTCCTGCTTCCCTTTTGTTTTAATTCCTTTGCCAGTACAAGAAAAAATAGCGAACCGCAAAACACAATTAAGTTTACTGAAAACAAAAATCAGTGGGATAAAAAAGTGTTATATCGCGCGCAATTAGATGGGGGTGTTTTATTCCTTGAAAGCAATTGTTTTACCTATAATTTTTATGATAAAGAGACTTTGCGAAAAAGCCATATTAGAAAGCCTAATGAGCCTTTTTCAAATGTTTCGAAAATTAGTTCTCACGCATTCCGCATGAGATTTGTTAATGCAGACGAAACGGTTGAATTATTGAAAAAAGGGCAAACATCCGATTATTGTAATTTTTTTATAGGACAGGATAAAAGCAAATGGGCGGGGAATGTAAAAAATTACAAAGAGCTCCTTTATAAGCAAATTTATGATGGCATTGATTTACAACTCATCGGCTTGCAAAATGAGCTGAAGTATAATTTCATCGTTTCCCCAATGGCAAAAACAGAGGATATTCAGCTGTCATATGAAGCGCTGGAGAGCATTTCTATTAGGAATGGGTGTCTGCTCCTCAAAACCAGTATAAATGAAATTGTAGAGCAAAAACCCTACGCTTATCAGCTTGTTAATGGTAAGCAAGTAGAAGTACCTTGTGAGTTTATTTTAAAAAACACAACAGTTGAGTTTGGATTCCCTCAAGGTTACGATAAAAGTATAGAACTAATAATCGACCCTGTTTTGGTATTTGCTTGTTCCTCAGGCTCTACCGCCGATAATTTTGGGATGACTGCTACATACGATTCTTTTGGATGTTTATATGCTGGAGGAACCTGCTTTAGTCAAGGTTACCCTATTACCCTTGGAGCATTTGATGTTAGTTATAATGGAATTAGTCAGTCGGGCCGAACCGATGTAACCATAACAAAATATGATGCTACCGGAAGCTCTTTGATGTATTCTACTTATTTGGGAGGGGCTGTTAGTACTGAAATTGTAAGCAGTTTGATTGTAAACGAACAAAATGAATTGATGCTTTTTGGAGCAACAGGTTCAAGTGATTTCCCTATTACAACTGGTGCTTATGATATAACATTTAATGGAGGAAATTTTTTAAGCTTTCAATCAAACGGAACAGAATATGATAATGGTACCGATTTGTATGTTTCTAAGTTTAATAGCGACGGCACAAATTTATTGGCCTCTACATTCGTTGGAGGCACACAAAATGATGGCGCAAACGCTAGCAATATTTTGGGATACAATTATGGCGATTATTATCGTGGCGAAATACAGGTTGATAATTTAGGAAACGCATACATTGCTAGTTGCACCTATTCTAATGATTTTCCAACTACGGCCGGTTGTCCGCAAGCTGCTGCCGGAGGAGCTTTAGATGGTGTTTTGTTTAAAATGGACCCCAGCTTTTCTTCATTAATTTGGAGTACTTATATTGGAGGAAACGCCGATGATGGCTGCTATGCCCTTGTAATGGATGATTTATTAAATGTTTATACCACAGGAGGGACGGCAAGCAATAATTTCCCAATAACTTCGGGAACAATAGACACTACTTATAATGGAGGCAGCACAGATGGATTTATTACAAAAATAAAAAATGATGGCACTTCAATAATGAACTCAACATTTATAGGAACAGGGAGCTATGACCAATCTTTTTTAATACAATTTGATAAAAATTTCGATCTTTATATTATTGGACAAACAGAAGGGACAATGCCCGTTACCCCTGGCACTTATTCTAATCCCAATAGTAAACAGTTTATTTGGAAAATAGATAGTACTTTAAACACAGTATTATTTACAACTATATTTGGAAATGGGAGCGGACAGGTAAATATTACTCCATCTGCATTTTTAGTTGATGGCTGTGATAATATTTATGTTTGTGGCTGGGGTGGTAATATATTAACAGGGATTCCTACTAGCAATATGCCTTTAACAGCAAATGCTTTTCAATCAAGCACAGACGGGTTTAATTTTTATTTATTTGTACTTACCCCAAACGCCAGCTCCTTATTGTATGCAACATATTTTGGTGGTAACCAAAGCAGTGAACACGTAGATGGAGGTACCAGCCGATTTGATAAAAAGGGTATTGTTTATCAGGCTGTATGTTCGGGCTGTGGTGGTAATGATGATTTTCCTGTAACACCAGGTGCTTGGCCCAATACAGGATCTAATGTTAATCACTCATTTAACTGTAACGAAGGGGCCTTTAAATTTGATTTTCAGGCTTCAGGGGTAAGTGCAGACCTTCTTTCTGAGCCTAATGACACTATTTGTGTGGGAACTTCTGTCACTTTTAATAATTCAAGTACAAATGCTCTCAATTATGTATGGGATTTTGGTGATGGCTCGGCAGTATCTGTTGTATCTTCGCCTAATCATGTTTATTCCTCACAAGGTAGTTTTAACGTGATGCTAATTGCAATAGACTCCTCGGGCTGCATTCTTTTTGATACGGCATATTTAATGGTTGTTGTTTTACCCCCGCCCATAATAAACCTTGGTAATGATACCCTGCTTTGCCAAACACCAAATTTATTGCTTGACGCAGGCTCTTCTGCCATGTCCTACCTCTGGTCTACAGGGGCTACAACACAAACAATTCAAGCAAGCGCAATTGGCGTTTATAAAGCAACTGTAAGTAATGGTGTTTGTTCGGTTGCTGATAGTATAAATATACAACAGTATGCCTTATTAGATTTAGGGCAGGATACTACCCTTTGTGAGGGACAGTCATTGGTATTAAAGGCTCCCCAGTTTGCAGCTTCATACCAGTGGTCAACGGGAGCTGCTTCGCAAACAATAACAGTGAGCTCGGCAGGCTTATATTGGGTAAAGGTAAATTGGGCCTTTTGTCAAACAATAGATACTATAAATATTGTAATGAAGACATACCCAATCGTTAGCTTGCCACCATTATTGCAAATTTGCCCTGGCGATTCGATGGTGTTAAATCCAGGAATTAATAACGATGTTACTTACCAATGGTCAACAGGTGAAGGAACCCCTTCAATAATGGTGTTTTTGGGAGGAACTTATAATGTGTCCATATCAAATGGGCCTTGCATGGTATGGGACACAAGCCATGTTATTGAAACTTCGCCAATTACATTGCAAGATAAAATAACGCTTTGTGATGCGGAGAGTTATTTGCTTGATGCAGGCCCTGGAGCATCTAGCTATCTTTGGTCGAATGGGGAAACATCTCAAACAATTGAATTAAAAGGGCCGGGGAAGTATTGGGTTGTTAAAAATGCAGGTGATTGCAAACTTAGCGATACTTCTTTAGTTGATGGTAGTATGGGCTCGGGAGTATTATGGGTGCCTAATTCTTTCACGCCCAACGGAGATTTATTAAACGACTATTTTGAAATTAAAGGAATAGATATAACAAGTTTTCAATTAATGATATTTAACAGATGGGGAGAACTTGTTTATGAAACAAGTAAGATGGAATCTTTTTGGGAAGGAGCAAAAAACGGTAAGTTTTTAGGTGAGGATGTATATATTTGGAAAATAAAATACAAAACTATTTGCAGTAAAAATCTTTTAAAAATAAAAACTGGTCACATTTCATTAATTAGGTAATTAATAAAATATTTTAATAGAGCGAGGTTGATTGTTTTTTTAAAGCCATTATTTAAATAAAAATAGATTATTTTTGCTTCACTTTTTATTCAATTTAATAAACCCTTTATGTGATTCTACCCATTAGTTTATTAAGCCTAGATGTTGAAAAAAAGATTTTTTTATCAACATTTTAAATGTTTAATTAATAATGAGGGCAATTAGCTCAGTTGGTTTAGAGCACTACCTCGACAAGGTAGGGGTCGCTGGTTCGAGCCCAGTATTGCCCACAATCGCAAATTCGCAATTTATTGCGAATTTGCGATTTTTTAATAGATAGGTTTTAAAAACAATTTGGTTTCCCTCAGCATAAATTAACCAATTTACAGAAGATAGTTATTCACCAAATAAGATAAGGTTTTTTAATGCTTGAATACCTCAATATCTTCATCTAATTGGCTTCACAGTATTAAGTTCTTTGAACTAAAAAGTTTAGTCAATTTGATAATTGACTTAGAAAAAATAATGTTACAGCATATTTGGTTTAAATGGAAGCAGTAAATCTAATATAATTTAAAGTTCAAGCAGTCATTATATTAATGATATTAATCTTTTTTATAGGTTACGAAAATCTCGAACTCATAAAATTATATTTCAGACGCTCGACTATTTTCATAGGCACTAATTCCAAACATTGATTTCCCCTGACAATACGAAGGGGAAATTTCAAAGCTGAAATGAAATTAGAATTTTTTTTAGGAATAATTAAACTAGTTTTTTATTATAAAAAAGGCCTTAAACGCTTGTCGACTTAGTAATATTTCTGTAAAGAAAAGAATTATAAATATGCCTTCTGGCAAACCTCCCTTGCGAATCGACATTAATTAGTTTTATATAAATAGATTTCGGCACATTAAAATATTCATAAATACTTCCATCCGAAAAGTTTATTTTTAGAGTAAGTCCTTTGTGTTGAAAATCCAAAATAATTGCAGAGGTGGTAGTCAGGGTATATTCCTGAATAAATTGCTTTTGAGTTTCAGGATTAATGCTTACTAAAAAATGATAAGCTTCAATAATTGACTTGCTTTTTTCTTGGGCTTCCAATTGTAAGGACTCAGATCCTGTATATTTATCAGGATGGTACTCTTTCATGAAATTTCTGTAAACTGTTTTTAATTCCTTTAATTCCGTTGTATGGTTTACACCTAAAAGTCTTCTGTAATCTCCAATTCTTTTCATAGTAAATTATAACAGTTTTAAAAATGATTCTAGTTAAAATGAAATTAAATACCCCAATCTGAAAAGGTATTTTATGCAAAACTAAGCTTTTATCCGTTATTAGACGACAGAATATCCTTTCTCAATTGAACATTCCCAAGAATTACTTCTTGGATCGCAAAAGATTTTAATAAGGCTATTAAGATTACTCTTTCTTATTTTATAGGCTTTAATAGAAAAATTCATATTGTTTGCCGCTGAAAAGTAACGCTAGGTATATTAAATTATAATTGCTTATTACAGCCTGAAAACAGAGTTTTTTTAGTTGTAGTTTTTTTTCGTAATTACTGCATAACCTTTTTTAAAAAACATGTTATATACTTCTAGTGGGTAAAATAAACTTTTATTTTACGGCTTTGTAATTTAACTTCCATCCTTTTCCATTAATCTTATTATCGGTAATAAACCAAATTAATACTTTATTTGTTCTTGAAATAACAGCGGGAGGTATATCAGGGCCGCTAAATCTGGCAATAGCATAATCCGGAATGGTATATTCTCCATCAAATAAATAAACCTGATCGGTTTTAGCTTCTGTATCAAATTCGAGAAAGTCGAAGGATATTCTATACCCTTCAGGTACATTTATTTGCCACTTACAATCACAATTTCCAGCATAGGTTAGTGTTCCACTTCCATCCGTTATGGAGTCGTTTAATTCAGAATAATAGTTTTTCCCTTTGCAATATAAAATGGTCGAATCAATAGGTATAACTTCATAACTAATTCTTCCGAAAATTTTTTTTGAAGCATTGGCAGGAATAAACTGAACAACAATATTTTTATCATCTATGAATATCTTTTTTTGTTTTTGCCATTCGCTCAACTTTATTTGGATAGGTGTATTGTTTTTGGTAATAAATTTAAATGTCCCATTTTTAGGCTCTCCTGTTAGGTATTCCAAATTTAATTCAATGCCTAAATTAGCTCCATAAGGGTTTATTTCCCATTCTTTTAATTCTTTTTTAGTGTTGAAAAACGAAATAAACCCTTCTTGCTTTCCTTTATTATAAAGAGATTTTACCTCTTTCCCGCTTTCAATAAAATCAATAATGTTTTTAATACTTAGCACCCCTGCTCCCAATCTACCAATATAGGTAGGGTTCAGACTATCAATTTCAATTGCTGTTCCTTTTAATGTTTCTTCAATTTCAATTGGTTTTTTTTTTGGTAAATTTATTTTTATTATTGCTGCCGCCGCAGTAGCAATAGCTACTGCAGGGGAGGTTCCATTTTTATAAATTATTCCGGAATCATTTAAAGATGAGGCTCCGCAAATATTTGCTCCTGGCGCCGAAAGGTCCAAAAATCTCCCAAAATTCGAAATCGCAGCCTTCTTATTTAAAGAATCTACTGCTCCTACAGCAATTATATCCTCTGCGGCAGCGGGGTAATGTTCTAAACTATTATTAAAATTTCCGGCAGAACTTAAAATAATTATTCCTGCATCGCTTGCTTTTTTTAACAATTCTTTTTCTTCCGCTGTTATTACATTGCTTCCCCATGCACAGCATATAATATCTGCATGAACAGCTATGGCATAAGCTATTGCCTTGTATCCATCTTTAATATAAGTGCGATCTGCCCTGTCGGCAATAGCTTTTATAGGTACTATTTTAAAATAGTCTGACGCCTTATCGCCATAACAACTTTTAAGCACGTTACTAATTAAACCACATAAATAAGTGCCATGATAATATTCCTTCAGCTTATCCCTAGGAGGTGTTACGTTTGCATCGTTATCAGAAATATCCCATCCTGTATAATCATCTTTGTAACCATTGGCATCATCATCCAAAGAATTGATTTTTTCATTCGTGTTGTGATATAAAAAAGCTGCTATATCCCTATGCGTTAGCCGGAACCCATCATCGATTACAGCAATAATAATAGGCTTTTTGCTTTTAGGCAATGCTTTAATTATTCGAGAACCAACAAATGAAAGGAACCAAAAATTGTCGCAACTATCGGTTTTGTTTTGAAAAACCGTATTGATTGAATTTAATTTCCAATTCGTATTTGAAACACTTGCATTTATTGCTGCAGGTATAGCCTGAGTGTAATTTAAATTAATACAGAATAAAAAACAGAATAAAAAGCATAACAACTTCATACTATTTTAATGAGGTGTTAATACGATTGTATGGTTGTGTGATGGTAACTGATTAATTTGAATGGTGTTTGATTCTGCGCCTAAAACTTCACCTAAATTACGGTTGCTAAGCCCCCCCGAACCTTGTCCGAAATGAATAGGCACTCTACCTCTTAAATCCGGTAAGCCAAAAGTTTGTAACCCGTTTCCACCATAGGTAGTTCCTAACAAAGCATATAAAGCGCTGTTTGAACTTATACTCACTAATTGCCCATTGCAAAATGCATAGTCCTGGGCTTCAAAATTAAAACCACATAACATTATTTCACCTATAAATGGTTCAACACCATTACGGGAAGGGAAAATACCCCACATAGCAATTTGATAATTTAATACAAGGGATGGTTGCATGTTGTTAACAGGCAGGCCGCCTCCAACATTGCCGGTGCTAATATCAGTAGCAACCCAATTATTATTATTATAACTTAATATTTGTCCGTTTGTTCCGGTAACACCAAATGCTCCTGTAGCGCCTGTTAAACCTGTGCTTCCTGTCGAACCTTTACTTCCTATATCGCCAGTGGAACCGTTACTGCCAGTGCTCCCAGTAATACCAGTACTTCCTGTTTTACCCGTTGAGCCTGTACTTCCAGTGCTGCCTATTGAACCGGTGATCCCTGTGTCGCCTGTTGGACCTGTGCTGCCAGTATTCCCTGTAATTCCAGTTGACCCAATACTGCCCGTAGTTCCTATTAAACCGGTACTTCCTGAATTTCCTGTTGAACCAGTGCTTCCTGTTGAGCTCGTACTACCGGTTGCACCTGTACTTCCTATACTGCCTGTTGAACCTGTATTGCCTGTTTTCCCAGTAGAGCCAGTATTTCCAGTTATTCCTGTTGACCCTGTAGCACCAGTAATACCATTTATTCCAGTAGAACCTGTTGAGCCTGTATACCCTGTGTTACCATTTGATCCCGCAATGCCTGTTGCACCAGTACTTCCTGTTGATCCCATACTACCGGTTGAACCTGTACTTCCTATACTGCCTGTTGAACCTGTATTGCCATTATCTCCCGTTGCCCCTAAAATCCCTTGCTCGCCAATTGCCCCAGTTACCCCCTGCAGTCCATTGTTGCCATTATCTCCTGTTGCCCCTACAAGTCCTTGCAATCCATTTGCCCCTGTTATTCCCTGCGCTCCATCAGCTCCAGTTTCCCCCGTTGCCCCTACAAAACCTTGTAGTCCATTGGACCCCGTATTTCCTTGTATGCCACTCGCACTGTTTTGTGAGAAAAGAGCGTAAGGAACAGAAAGCAATTGCGAGGCTCCCATCAAAGTAAAAGTATTGCCACCAGTAGGGTCAAACTCTATTTTTACAAAGTAAGTATTAGTTCCCCAACTAATGGCTGAAAAATTTCCTGATACCAAACTGCCTGTTCCTATATTTAAATTGGCAAGGCCAAATTGATTTGTCGTTGCAGTTTGCGTTTCGGTATAAACACTTGTTCCCGATTCACTGCCTTGCAGAATACTAATTTGAAAGGATACATTTTGGCTCGCCAAAATAGCTCCGTTAATATCACGGGCTATTGCCTGATATTTGAATGCTTGTGGTGCCTGGGCTAAAGTATTATAAGGCTTAAGCGTTATGATTGCAGTCGTTAGAATACAAATTATGAAAAGGTGTTTTTGTTTCATTGCTTTGGAGTTGGGGGTGGGTATTAGTTTATTTTTTGTAATTTTAATGTTCTTGTTAAACTTCTATTTTCATCGTATACATGCAGTATATAAGCACTGTTTGTATACTCTGATATATTTATTTGTACATTATTTTGAAATATTTCCGAAAGAATAAGTTTTCCTGCAATGTCAAGTAATTCGAAATTCATTTTTCTTAATCTTTCTTGTCCAGTTCTCAGCTCAAGTGATTCAGCGCGAATATTTATGAAGCTGCTTGCAGGGTTAGGGTAAATTACAACAGAAAAAGCGGTATTGGGATTTTCTTCAACAGAAGTTATGGTGTAAAAACTTTGTTGAAATCCTTGAGTTAATATATAACTAGCGTTTGAATAGGTTTCGGTAATAGATTCTCCGATTGTCCAACTTAGGCTGTTATTAGCGCTTGTGAAATAATCTCCAGAACTTGTTAGTATTTCAGAGGAAAGGGACTGACTGAAGGAGATTTGTGCAGAAAGGGTGCCAAGTAATAGTAATATTAGCCTCACTGTTATTGGGTTTAAGTTAATAGTTGAATCTGTCTTTTTTATTGAAAAGGTCTAAATACTTTGCAAACAGAAGATTCAAAGGTAATAAAATAATTTGATTCTTTTTCAAGGCAAGGTAAGACCGCTAGCTAGCGGCTGTATTAGCCAGGCAGTGGAGAGGCGCGAATTGGCTTAGCTATTTAATAATTTTACAAAGCAGACGGCAATATGCCTGTGGCTGGATGAGCTATACTGTTTAGTAGCGGCAAAATAACAAGCCAAAATGTTATTAGTTGTTTTTTAATAATGCCTAAGCCATAATTTTTTTTAATCTTCGTCTTCAAATTCTAGTTCGGCATCTTTTTCCCAAATTTCCATTTCACATGGCTTGCAATTAAATTTTAATTTGTATTCGTTTTCGCCATGTTTTAAAATAAGAGGTTCAACAACTTTTTCTCC
>CAMBDK010000079.1 GCA_945865315.1 Chitinophaga pinensis
TCTCCTGCAAGCGCAAGTACTTTGCTTACCGCAAACACCAGCTCCACTTATACCACTGGTATTGGGATGACTTTATCGGGAGGAGGAGGTACAGGTATCAATGTAACTTCAGCAAGCAGCAGCTACAATAATATTACATCCACTAACAGCGGAAATGCTGCTGCCACTTATTATGCAGTGGGGGGGCTACTCACAAGTGCAACGTTATCCAGCGCGAGCACTTTCGCAAAAGGTTATTTTGGATATAAAGCAAATGGTTCCTCTAATGTGGCAACAAATTATTTTGCAGGATACTTCCAAGGAAAAACTGCCATCACCAGTAGTTCTTCACCAGATGGGATTGCTGACCTTGAAGTACAAAATACCACCAGCGGTGCAGGAAATCCGGCTACAGTTTTTTTACGTCAAACCACATCTTTAACCACAACTGCAAATGTGCTTAACAATTTAAACTTTGGCGATAATCATAGCACTTCTCCTCAGGCCCAAATTCAAGTAATAAGGGGTGCCGCAGGTGCAGCAGGTGATTTGCCAACAGATATGACTTTTTCTACCACTCCAGATGCTACTGCTATCCTTACCGAAAGAATGAGAATTATGAATAATGGCAACGTTGGTATTGGTACAAATACACCTGTTTCAATGCTTTCAGTAGGTTCCTCCAGCGAATTTCAGGTGAACAGTGCCGGAAATATCGTTAAGATAAATAATATAACTACATCTTTTCCCACTTCACAGGGAGCAGCTGCCACCGTATTAACAAATAATGGTGCTGGTGTTTTAAGCTGGGCGGCAGGTGGAGGTGGATCTGGTTGGAATATTACTGGAAATACAGGAACAACCGCATCTACATCAGCAATTGGTACGGCTGTCAATAATAACTTTATTGGCACCACTGATGCCAAAGATTTTGTACTCGCTTCTAATAATTTAGAAAGATTACGGGTTTCAAGTGCCGGTAATGTCGGTATTGGAACAACTACACCTGTTTCAAAACTTTCAGTAGGTTCCTCCAGCGAATTTCAGGTGAACAGTACCGGAAATATCGTTAAGATAAATAATGTAACTACATCTTTTCCCACTACACAGGGAGCAGCTGCCACTGTATTAACAAATAATGGTGCAGGAAATCTTTCATGGGTTGCTGGAGGTTCTCTTGCTACTCCTGCAGGTTCTAATACCCAAATTCAATATAATAATGCTGGTGCTTTTGGCGCTAGCCCAACATTTACCTGGAATAATACAAATGGCATTCTTAATCCTACAGGAAGAGAGACTTGGTCTATTTATATTGGTGGTTCAATCAGCACAAATATAACAGGTATGGCTAATACTATTGTTGGGGGTGCTGCAGCTCCGAGCCTTACCACAGGGGGATTCAATGTAATTAATGGACCTGTTTGTGCTTGGCATTTAACCACTGGTTCTAATAATATTATTTCCGGTTATGCTGCAGCTTATGGCTTAACCGGATCAAGCGATAATATTATTATAGGTTATCGTTCAGGCTATAATGACCCATTAAATAACCGCATTTATTCAAGCGTTGTGGCGATTGGATACAATTCCACAAGCGATGCAACCGTTAATATAAGTAATTCAGTAGCTATTGGCTCCAATTCAAATGTTACAGGTGTTAATGGTATTGCTATCGGGTCAAACGTAATTGCAAATGCAAACCAAGTTGTTATTGGAAATTCATCTCATACCTCAACTTTGTTAAAAGGCAACGTGGGCATTGGAACAACAGCGCCAACAGCATTACTTTCAGTAAATGGCGCTGCAAATAACACAACAGGTGTGTGGGCCATATTTTCTGATGCACGTGTAAAAACAGTAGACTCAGATTTTACCGATGGTTTGGAAATAATTAAAAAGATACATCCGGTTAAATTTCATTATAATGCTACTGCTCCAATGTATTCAGATAAGCAGCAAATAGGTATTGTGGCTCAGGACTTAGAAAAAGTAGCTCCTTACATGGTTGATAAAATTGAATATAAGGATATAAAAGATTTACGTGAGGTTAATAGTCAGGCCTATGTGTTTTTATTAATTAATGCAATAAAAGAACAGCAAAAACAAATTGAATCACAGCAAACAAAAAATGAAGCGCAACAAAAAGAAATAGGCAATTGGCAGTTGACAGTTGGCAATATGCAAAAACTCATAGAAGAAATTCAAAAACAAAATAAAGAGATGCAAAAGGAGATTCTACAACTGAAGAACAAGTAGATGCTTACATTATAGGTCCTATTTTAAGAATTATCAAAAAACAGACTTGATAGTTCCCTTAAATAAATAAAAACAAATTTCAAGAATGATTATAGCGTATAACTTAAATATAAATGGCAGTAATGATAAGCCTATAGCAATTGATATTTCTTATAAATCTTCACAAATTAAAAAACCACTAATCATTTTTGCGCATGGTTTTAAAGGGTTTAAAGATTGGGGACATTTTAATGCCATAGCCAATTATTTTGCTGAAAATAATTTTGTATTTGTGAAATTTAATTTTTCACATAACGGAACAAGCTTACAAAAGCCTTTAGAATTTGATGATTTAGAAGCCTTTGGTAACAATAATTATGTATTTGAGCTAAATGACCTCGATGCTGTTTTAAATACTTTGTTAACTATTGAGCAATTGAAAAATGAAATAGACGCTGAAAAGGTTTATTTAATTGGGCATAGCAGAGGCGGAGCAATCAGTATAATTAAAACATCAGAAGATACGCGTATTAAAAAATTAGTTACATGGGCTGCTGTTGCTGATATTGTTAATAGGAATAGCGCAATCACAATTGAAACATGGAAAAAGGATGGAGTAGTATTTACCTATAATGGAAGAACGAAACAACAAATGCCTTTAAATTTTCAGTTTTATGAAACTATCCTCGCTAATAAAAACAGACTAGATATTACTAAAGCTGCTGAAAAATTAAATGTCCCCTTTTTAATTATACATGGCACTAACGATGAGGCTGTAAATATAAAGGATGCATATATTTTAAATAAAGCGAATAAATTATCTGTTATCTTTTTAATTGAAGATGCAAATCATACTTTTGGAGCAAAACACCCATGGGAGTTAAAAAATTTGCCTAAGGATTCAAAACTAGCTGTTGATAAAACCATTCAATTTTTTAGAGAATGATAAATTAAATCCATTTTTTCCCCCTTAATTTATGATGCTAGTTTATTAAGGGTACCTATAAAAAACTGATGATTAGAAAACAAATGATACCGATGCGAATGATTTGCACAGATAAAATCCTTTATTAACCGTTTAATTCGTGTTATCCGTGTTCTATTTTTTATCACTGTTGAATTTTCAGAGCTGCCCTAACTAAATATAATTAAAAAAACAATTCAACTTATTCAAAAAAAAAGCTACTTTTAACAAATCAAATGGTCCTTTCCCCTTACAAGGAAAGGTTAAAAGGGAATCAGGTTTAAATCCTGAACATTTCCCGATGCTGTAAGTTCTTATTTAGATATATTTTATGTGATTAAGTTAAAATAATTTATCACTTTAAAAATGAATTTATCTAAATAATATTTTTAAAATTATTTGCCACTATCTTAATTTTTTCTTTAAAAAAAAGATGGGAAGGCTTTAAAAAACGAACAAGTCAGAAGACCTGCCAATTTGTAAATACCATTTGTAGCTTTCGGAGAAAAGGCGAAGAATAGATAAATTATTTATACTTTTTCTATCCATCCCCCCTATTCCTATTGTTGCCAATGATTAAGTAAAACCTTTATCGTTAGTAATGAATTTATTGAAACCTTACATAATTATTGCCTGTTTTTTAATTACATCCTCCTGTTATGCTCAGTTACATAAGGATACTGTAAAGTCGCTTGCGCTGATTGAAGTAACTTCCTCCCGCCTTGTTAATTTTTCAATTGGAACAAAAATATATTCCATTGACAGCAATATAATCAATCAGTATAAATCAGGAAATCTAGCCACTCTTTTAGAAAATGAAAGTCAATTATTTATTAAATCCTATGGCATTGGTAATTTGGCAACACCATCTTTCAGAGGCAGCGGAGCAAGCCATACAGCAATTTTATGGAATAATTTTAATTTGAATAGCCCTTTAACTGGGCAATTAGATCTTTCCCTATTGCCTAATAATTTCATAAATAATATAAATATACAATACGGAGGAACTAGTACATTATGGGGTAGTGGCGCTGTGGGTGGGGCTATTCACCTTAATAATGAATTGAAATTTGATAAAGGAATTACTGTTATGCTAGGGAATTCTTTAGGAAGCTTTTCGAATTATGAGCAAAACATGCTGATAGAAATAAGCAAATTACGATGGGCTACATCTATCAAATTTTTTAATAAAACTGCTGAAAATAATTTTGAATATATTAATACACAACTTACAAATTCACCAAAACTAAAACAAAATAATTCAGAACTAAAGCAGCAAGGTTTATTTGTAGACAATTATTTCCAAATAAATAAATATCAAAAAATAAATTTCCGCTTTTGGTTCCAAAATAATGATAGAAATATTCCTCCAACCATGCTTCAATCATTTATTAAATCAAATCAAAAAGACGACTGTTACAGGCTTACTTCAGAGTGGCAGCGAATAAACAACAAAATAAGCTATTTTGCACGTATCGCATATTTTAATGAAAACCTAAAATATACTGTTTATGATCATAACTACCATTCATTTAACCGATCAAAAACTATCATTGCCGAAACCGAAGCTAAAGTTAAATTAAATAAAAATACCCTCCTCAATATTGGTATTAATAACACATATATTAAGGCCCTGGCATCAGATTTTATAAATAAACCAGAACAAAATAGAACAGCTTTATTTACTTCCTGCAGGTTCAACTCACCTAATAATGTATTCCTCGCAACACTATCAGCAAGACAGGAAATAATAGGTAACAATATTATCCCTTTTACCTATTCCTTTGGTACCGAATTAAAACTTCTGAAACATATTTCTTTTTCAGGCAATGTATCGAAGGTATATAGAGTTCCTACAATTATTGATTTATTTTGGATGCCCGGCGGCAATTTAAATTTACTTCCCGAAAGCGGGTTTAGCGAGGAATTAGGAGCACTGTTAAAATTAAATTCTTCTAACGAGAAAATAAAATTCCTTTTTGAACCTACCATATTTAATCGCAAAATTAATAACTGGATTCTTTGGCTGCCAGGTCAAAGCTTCTGGAGTCCACAGAATATTATGGAAGTTTGGAGCAGAGGCCTGGAAACTCGTAGTGAATTTTCTATTTATATTAATGCTGTGAAATTTAAAATTAATCTACTTACTAATTATGTAATTTCTACCAACGAAAAAGCAAAAACAGAAAATGACGCCTCTATAAATAAACAATTAATATATGTCCCAATGTATAGCGGTAATGCAAAAATATCTTTAGAATATAAAAAAATATCTTTTACTATAAATCAAAATTATACTGGATACCGATATACTGCAACCGACAACTCTGAATATCTTAAACCATATATGTTAACTAATTCATATGTTTCATATACAATTTTATTAAAAAATTATAATTTAAATTTATTTGTAACATTAAATAATATACTTAATGTACAGTATCAGGTAATGCTTAATCGCGCGATGCCATTAAGAAATTATCAGACAGGAATCTTAATTAAATTTAATCCACCAAATAAAATAAATAAAAATGAAAACTAAATTATTCTCTGCTACCCTATCGGTAATTATTCAAATTAATTTACCATTATATGCCCAAACTATTTCAAATGTTGAAACATTAGCACTGTCGCCAAACTCCTATTGGGACGGCTCCACGGTGCCATATCAATCATCATTTACAACTGGTAATGCTATTTTTCCTAATAAAAATAATGGTTATTGGTCCGAAGGATGGGCATATAGCAATATGAAAGATAGCGCCACAGCAGGTTATACAAATATGTATAGCGCAGCCCCTGCAATTGGATATAACGGTTCAGCAAATTATTTAATTGGACAAAATGCTGCCATTATTAACTTAAATAATGCAGCAATTGGAAAAATAGTTAGTGGATTTTATATTACTAATGGTACTTACGCTGCCATCTCCATGAGAGATGGCGACGGATTTGCACGTAAATTTGGCGATACTACGGGTACTAACGCAGCTATTCCTCAAGGCGATTACCCTGATTGGTTCAAACTTACGGTACATAAGTATTTTGGAGGCATATTAACAAATGACAGCGTTGAAGTATACCTCGCCGATTATCGCTTTTCAGACAATACACAAGATTATATCCTTAAAACATGGCAATGGGTAGACATCTCATCACTAGGGAATGTAGATAGTTTGAAATTTATTTTATCGTCTAGCGATATGGGTGATTTTGGAATTAACACCCCTCCTTTTTTCTGTATGGATAATTTTACCACAGCCGACTCTGCCTTAGGAATTTCAGAAAATAACAATAATTTATCTATTGCTTTATTTCCAAACCCAGCAAACAGTAATATTACCGTTAATATGGAAAATTTATCTACCCAGGGAGCATCTATAGAAATTATTGATGCAAATGGAGCATTGGTCTATTCATCCATAATTTATAAATCGCCGGCTGAAATTTCTGTCGATATGCTACCTACTGGTTATTACCATTTAAAAGTTAAAGGAAAAAACTTCGAAAAAAATAAAACATTTATCAAAAATTAATGAGAAATTTTTTTTTATTATATTTATTTCTATGGGTAAACATTTCAGCATTTGCTCAATTTGCTCCACCTGCTGGTCAAATTGGATCTACGGCCATGCATGCAGATAGCTCAATTTTTGTAGGATGGGCTAACGCTTGTTCCCTAACCAGAGGTTATCAGGACATTTCAAATACAACGCTCGGCTATGCTTTATCAGGTGATAGTTCAATGGCAACTGGGAAAGCAGGCATTAATGGTTTTGTTAGCCTGGGTGATGGCGGCAACGCTATTTTAACATTTCCTTTACCAATTAAAAATAATATTGGATGGGATTTTGCCGTATTTGAAAATGCTTTTGATAACACCTATTTAGAATTAGCTTTTGTAGAGGTAAGTTCTGATGGAATTAATTTTTACCGCTTTCCTGCTACTTCTAATACCCAAGATACTATTCAAATAGGTGGATTTGGAGCTGTAGATGCTACAAAAATAAATAATCTAGCAGGTAAGTATAAAGCATTATATGGAACACCTTTCGATTTACAAGAATTAGAATATCAGAACGGGTTAAATATAAATAACATCACACATGTGAAAATTATTGATGCTATTGGATGCATTACAAACACATTTGCAAGCTTCGATAAGGATGGCCACATAATAAATGATCCTTGGAGTACCCCCTTTAATTCAGGGGGGTTTGACTTAGATGCTATTGGTGTTATTAACCAAGCACCAAACGATATAAATGAATTAGCTTCCATTAAAACGCAACTTAATGTTTTCCCAAATCCAATGCAAAATAATGCGGAAATTCAATTTTACCTTGAGGAGAATTCAGATGCTTCTATTAGTATTAGGGATATTATAGGAAAACAAATTTATCACACAAAAAAGTATAATCAATTAAAAGGATTTATATCTATTTTAATATCAGAAATTGATATAGATAATGGAATATACTTTTTAATCTTAGAAACTAACATCAAAAAACTAACACAACAAATAATTATTTCACGATGAATTGGGTTTTAAAATATTTATTTTTTTTATGTATTATATTTATTTTTTCCTGCCGGAAAGACCAGCCTCAGGAGGCTTTACAACCCATTAATAATGCCGTTAGTAATACTGGCGTATATATTATAAATGAAGGTAATTATCAATTTGGCAATTCGAAAATAAGTTATTACGACATTGGTAACGCCACAATAACTGAAGATCTTTACCAGCCAGCTAATAACGTTCCATTGGGTGACGTTTGCCAATCGATGTGCATATTTAATAACATTGCATATATTGTAGTAAATAATTCAGGTAAAATAATGGCTGTAAATCCATTAACTTTTAAAACAACTGCATCCATTACAGGCTTTGTTTCTCCGCGATATTTCCTGCCAATAAGTAACAACAAAGCTTATGTTACAGATTTAATTTCTAATTCAATTTCCATAGTAAATTTAATTAACAATACAATTTCTGGAAGTATTTCTTGTCCAGGCTGGACCGAAGAACTAATTTTAGCTTATGGTAAAGCATATGTTACCAACAAAGAAAATGATAAAGTATATGTAATAAATACCGCAACTGATATTATAGAGGATAGCATTCAAGTGGGTTATGGCTCTAATTCAATAAGAGAAGATTTAAATGGTAAACTTTGGGTGCTTTGCAGCGGTAGTGAAATAAAAAATTTATATGCAAGCCTTCACTGTATAAACCCAATTTCAAACCAAGTAGAAAAATCATTTCAATTTCCATCACTTACTGACAATCCTTGGAAATTAAATATTAACACCACAAATAATATCCTTTACTTCCTTAACAAAGGGGTATTCCAAATGGAAATAAATTTAAATAATTTGCCTGAAAATGCTTTTATTGCTGAAGGAACAAAACAATTTTACGGAATTGGTATCGAACCAATGTCTGATATTTTATATGTGTCTGATGCAATTGATTATGTCCAAAAAGGTAAAATATACAGGTACAATAAAAATGGCACATTAATTAACTCCTTCCTAGCAGGGATAATTCCAGGAGATTTTTATTTCAAATAAGCTAAGTAGAACAAAAACAGTAGGTGTATTATTAAAATCAAAATAATTTATAAAAAAAATTTATAACAACTATTGCTGAACTAAAAATTAAGAAGTATTTAATAACAACATCTCCCCTATTAAATTTGAAAAAAAAATGAGACCCTGAAATGCATAAGGTAATAAAAATAGGCAAAAGCGCAGGGTACATTTTTATACTCGCAATTAAATTCCCATTTAATAATTCAATTATTGATCTTTGTATTCCGCAGCCGGGACAGCTTATCCCTAGTATTTGTTTGTAAAGGCATGGCAACATATTGTTTTCAAGCCAACTCGTAAATTGTAACATCAAGTATATTCCTATTTAAATAAAAACAATTGCTATCATATCAAAAATTAAAATACAATAAATGTGAAAAACATAAAAAATAAATCAATTGAAGAAATGGACATTTTAAAAGTTAATAAAACAATATCAATAAAACTTAATAGTTTTAATTTTTGAATATTAAAATTGAAAGCTAATACCCGTCCTATATATTATTCCATGGCAGAGCTGCTATAAACGAAGCAATAAAAACAATATAAATTAACATCATAATAAAAAACAAAGCGGATAAACAAGTACCAACAATAGCACATACTTTCCCTGCTTTTAAATTATTTAAGGATGATTCTGAATAATTTTCAGGATTTTGTAAATATAAATTATTTGCTTTCCCTGCCAATACTAACGCAATTATTCCAAGTACCAATCCTACGATACCCCAACAAAAACAACCAAAAATTGAAATAATACCCAACACTAAAACAGCGGTAGAATTTGGCAACTCTTGCTTCATAATATAAGGTGAACTCCCCCTATTAACGGGCTGATTAAATTGTCCTGAATTTGATGTTTCGTGATTTTCCATTAGTTTAAATTATAAATATTCTTTTAAAAAAAAATCATAAAATATTAAATATTCAACAATTGCTTATGAATTTTTAAAATTTGTGGAATAAGAAATTCTTCCTCATTATTATAAATAACAAATTGTGAACGTTTTATTTTTTCTTCATCACTAATTTGTTTGTCAATACGACTTTCAATTTGTGATTTGGAAATATCATCCCTAAACATCACTCTACTAATCCTTAAATCCAATGGTGCTATTACTGTAATGATACTATCTAAATTCTTAAACGAACCGCTCTCAAATAATATAGCCGCTTCTTTTAAAATATAATTGTAAGTGGCATGTTGTTTTAACCAATTCTCAAAATCTATTTGAACCAATGGATGCAAAATTGCATTGAGCTTTTCTAATTTCTCTTTAGAATTAAAAACAAAGGCCGCTAACTTTATTCTATCAACAAAACCGCTATCACTTAACAGCTCATTTCCAAAACAATTAATAATTTTTAATTTTACCTCTTCGTTTGTATCTAAAATTACTTTTGCTCGAATATCAGCAAAATAAATTGGTACGCCAAGTATTTTAAAAACCTTGCAAACAGTAGTTTTTCCGCTACCTATACCCCCTGTTATTCCAACCTTAATCATTTTTAAAATATTACAGATGAGAATTATTTTTTATCGTATGAAAAAAACCTCCTTTTAAAATATATAAAATAAAAATACCCCCTAGACAAACAATTTTAAAAAAATAAATTTTATTTTAATTAATTATTCAAATAATGAATATTATTGAAAAAAATATTTTTACAAGCAAGAAAAATGATAAATATAATTCTCAAAATTATATATTTTTATGGGTATTTAAAAATTGTATTTGCTTTTTTTATGATACAAAATAATATACCTAATATTATAAAAAAATAGTATAACTTTGCCACACAATTAACAAAAAAACAAATTAAAACTATATAATAAAATGGCATTCGAATTACCTAAATTAACTTATGCATATAATGCATTGGCACCCCACATTGATGCTCTAACCATGGAAATCCACCATTCTAAACACCATCAGGCATATGTAACAAATTTAAACAATGCACTTGCAGGTTCTGAGGATATAAAACTAAATATTGAAGAAATTTGTAAAAATATTTCAAAATATCCAGTTGCAGTTCGTAATAATGGTGGTGGGCATTTTAATCATTCTTTTTTCTGGTCTCTTATGGCACCTAATGCTGGTGGGTCACCAACAGGGGATTTAGCAAAAGCTATTGATGCCTCATTCAATTCTTTCGAAGAATTTAAAAAACTATTTTCAACAGCAGGAACAACTCGTTTTGGGTCTGGCTGGGCTTGGCTTATTTTAAAAGATGGGAAATTAGTTATTTCTTCAACACCTAACCAGGATAACCCTTTAATGGATGTTACTGAAATAAAAGGTCAGCCTATTTTAGCCATTGATCTTTGGGAACATGCATATTATTTAAACTATCAAAACAGACGGCCCGATTACATTGCTGCATTTTGGAATGTAGTTAACTGGAATGAAATAGAAAGATTATATGTAAACGAAATGGGCAAATTATTAAAAGAAGCAAAATAATATGCTTTTAACTATTTAATTTCGGATTTGTTTGGGTGCAAAACAAATCCGAAATAAATAAACCCTTTATATTCATAAATCTTCCTTTTCATTATATCCCCCATGCACAAATTAATTGTTTCATCTTTTCTTTCGTTGCTTACAACTTTGGCTTTCTCCTTTACTACAATAATCCCACACAATTTCCAATTCCAAAACGACATAGTTTTTAGTGACGGTTTTAAAAAAATATCCTGTAACAGTTTTTTAATACCTACTAATAAGGATACTATTTCAATTTCTTCAATTCCAATTGAATTACCATTTTCAAATATAGATCAGCCAGAACTTGATAAGCGTAATAAATTTATTTCTGCCTTATTTGCTTTTCCATTCCCTTTTGGTTTTGTAGGCGCTCATCGTATTATTATGGGCACAAAGCCATGGGTGCCAATTATCTATGTTGCTACATTTGGAGGATGTTTTGGGATTCTTCCTTTTATTGATTTTTGTGTAATTTTATGCAGCAAGGACTTAAAGAAATTTGAAAACAACCCCAATCTCTTTATGTGGATAAAATGATTTTTTTCTAATTAATAAACATTATCATGGGGATATTTCCTCCGCAAATATTTAAGAATTAATAAAAAAAATGCTGTAACAAGCAAAAAATAGTGGAAATTGCATTATATCATTTAAATATATTTTATCAAAAAAATCTAATGAAATTGATGTAATTTTAATTTTTTATTGATTTATTATCCTTGTTTTTAAAACAGTTTTTTATAACAATCTAAATGAAAGTTGGCTTATTTTTTGGTTCATTTAATCCAATACATATCGGGCACATGGTATTAGCAAACCATATGCTTGAATATACTGATTTAGATCGTATTTGGTTTGTTGTTTCACCGCATAATCCTTTAAAAATAAAAAGCAGCCTCCTAAATGAAAAACACCGATTACACCTTGTAAATATTGCTATTGGTGATAATAATAAATTAAAAGCAAGCGATATTGAGTTTAAACTTTCACAACCTTCCTATACAATAATTACATTAACCTATCTGAAAGAAAAATTCCCTCAACACGAATTTGTTCTTATAATGGGATCCGATAATTTGGAAAATTTTCACAAATGGAAAAATTATGAAGAGATCTTAAAAAATCACCTTATTTATGTTTACCCCAGGCCAAAAAATTCTGGTGGTAAATTAATTACCCACAACCAAGTAAAATTTGTGAATGCTCCTTTAATGGAAATATCATCTACTGCTATTCGAATAGCAATAAAAGAAAAAAAAGACATGCGTTACTTTATGCCTGAGCATGTTTGGGAATATATTAAAGAAATGCATTTTTATGAAAAATAATTTTTTTTGACCCGTTTTATTGATAATTCCAATTAAGGTTAATTAAAAAAATGATTATTTTTTTATAAATTTGTACTATTAAAAATAAAATTGTAATTAAAATTTGAAATGAAAATAATTTGCATTGGCCGCAATTATATTGAACACGCTAAAGAGTTAAACTCAGAAATCCCTAATGAACCCGTCTTTTTTTTAAAACCGGATACCTCTTTAATTAAAGATAATCGCCCATTTTTTTACCCTGACTTTTCTAAGGATATTCAATATGAAGTTGAGCTGGTTTTAAAAATTGCTAAGGCTGGCAAAAACATTCAAACTAAATTTGCAAATAAGTATTATGATGAAATTGGCATAGGAATTGATTTCACTGCTCGGGATATTCAAAATATATGTAAAACTAAAGGTTTACCCTGGGAAAAAGCCAAAGCATTTGATGGAGCTGCGCCAATTGGTAAATTTATTAGTAAAAATGAATTCCTTGACCAAAAAAATATTAATTTTAATTTAAATATCAACAACTATCTGGTACAAAAAGGAAACACAAAAGATTTATTGTTTTCATTTGATACAATAATTGCACATGTGTCTAATTTTTTTACCCTTAAAACAGGAGATTTAATTTTTACAGGAACACCTGAAGGCGTTGGCCCTATTAAAATTGGAGATAGACTTGAAGCTTACATTGAAAACCAAAAATTACTTGACTTTGAAATAAAATAATTAAACTAACCTAAATATGAAAAAATACATCTTTCCAACACTTGCATTGTTAATTTTAACAATCACTTCAGCTTCAAGTCAAAACTTGCAGCAAAGAGCTGAAGCTGCCAAAGCTGCTGCAAAAGCAGCTGCAGATAAAGCCCAAAATGCTAAATCAGGTACAGGGAAAACCCCTTTGAGTAACGACCAGGTAATTACTGGATTGAAAGATGCATTAACAATAGGGACAAATAATTCTACAGGAATTGCTTCTAAATTAGATGGCTATTATAAAAACCCTAAACTCTTTATTCCTTTCCCCCCAGAAGCCAAGGAAGTAAAAAGTAGGGTAGATGCTATTGGTATGAAGTCGCAAACGGATAAATTTGTTATGACATTAAATCGCGCTGCTGAAGAAGCTGCAAAAAATGCTGCCCCTGTTTTTATTGCTGCCGTTAAAGGAATGAGCATAGGCGATGGATTTACCATATTAAAAGGTGCTGATAATGCAGCAACGCAATACCTGAAAGATAATACTTCAGCTGAATTAATTCAGAAATTTACTCCAATCGTTAAGGCTGCAATTGATAAGGTGGAAGTTACCAAATACTGGAAACCTATTATTACTAAATACAACAAAATACCAATGGTTCAAAAACAAAATCCAGATTTAACTGCTTATGTTACCCAAAAAGCCATGGTTGGATTATTTATGCTGATAGCAGAAGAGGAATTGAAAATACGCAAGGACCCTGCTGCTCGCGTTACAGATATATTAAAAAACGTGTTTGGCAGTATTATTAATTGATATTAGACTTAAGGGGAGTTCTAAAAATTAGACTTTTTTAGGCAGACAAATTTTTAAAAGCGCAGTTTACATGGGTAAATGAGCATTTTAAAAATGAAGTCTAACGACAAAAAGGCAATTTTTAGAACTTCCCTTAAAATAAGTTAAAGTACATCTCGTAATCTTTACAACGAAATGGAG
>CAMBDK010000080.1 GCA_945865315.1 Chitinophaga pinensis
AGACAAAAGAAAAACACACAGTTTTTGAACCATTTAATTTGCGGATTTATTTCGAAAACTTCACTCAGTTTGAAAAACAATACGCAGGTGCATTTTAGCTTGATTTATTTACCCAATTGCAATTAATTCAAAATTCGTTATTTTCGAAACATCTTTTATTCTAATAAAAAAGGTATGCAAGAATATTTTACCCCTATCGACATAAATGATTTTAGTGGAAAAGCACAGTACTCAAATACATCCTTCGCTAACCTAATTACCTCTTACACTATAGGTTCAGGATTTCCAAACTTGGATCACATACACCTTGCAATTATTGGAGTTGAGGAGGATCGCAAAGCAATAAATAATGAAGGCTGCGGCCTTGCACCCGATTATATACGAGAAAACTTATATAAATTATTTCAAGGGAATTATAATTCTAAAATTGTTGATTTAGGAAATATTAAAAAGGGAAATACTATTGATGACAGTTATTTTGCCTTAACGGACGTGCTTTCTCAATTGCTTAAAAAAAATATTATACCAATTTTGTTAGGCGGTGGGCAGGACTTAACCTACTGTAACTATTCAGCCTATAAAAGTCTTGAACAAACAATAAATATTGTTGCTATCGACTCTTGTTTCGATTTTGGTGATGGCGAGAAGGAATTAGATTCTCAAAGTTACCTCAGTAGAATAATTTTGCATAAACCTAATATACTTTTTAATTATAGTAATATAGGCTATCAAACTTATTTTGTAGAACAGAATGCCATACAATTGATGGATAAATTGCATTTTGATTCCCATAGGTTAGGGCAAGTGCGCTCAAAAATTGAAGATGTAGAGCCTATTGTGAGAAATGCAGATGTGGTAAGTTTTGATATTTCTGCTGTTCGCCAATGTGATGCGCCGGGAAATGGTAACGCCTCTCCTAACGGTTTTTATGGTGATGAAGCTTGTCAAATTGCTAGGTACGCCGGACTAAGCGATAAATTGTCTTCCATTGGATTTTATGAAATGAACCCCGTTTTCGATACTGCCAATCAAACTTCTCATCTTGTGGCACAAATGATTTGGTGTTTTATTGATGGATTTTATAACCGCAAAAAAGATTATCCGATTATTGATAAATCGGAATATACAAAATATAGGGTATCCATAAAAGACCATAATCACGAAATTGTGTTTTATAAAAGCAATAAAAGCGATCGATGGTGGATGGACGTCCCTTATCCCCTAAATCACCAAATTAAATACGAACGTCACCACATGATCCCTTGCTCTTACAGCGATTACGAGACAGCTTGCCAGGATGAAATGCCCGACAGGTGGTGGCAAACTTATCAGAAATTAGGGTAGTTTTAAAAATATATTTTCATTTTTAAACAATAAAGTCCCTAAATAATTTGTTTTTATAAACATAATACCTAATTTAGCGACCTAAAACTGTAATGAAATTTATTAATTGTTAATTTTTTAACAAGTATAAAGATGAAGAAAAGCATTGTTGTCGTCGTATTTATTATTACTGGAATTGTAACCTTTGCTCAGCAAGATGCACAGTTCAGTATGAATATGTTTAATCGTTTAGCTGTTAATCCAGCCTATGCAGGTATGAATAAAGCACTCTGTGCTACTTTATTATATCGACAGCAATGGACAAGTTTCCCTGGCGCGCCTAGAACTGGACTTTTAAGTGTAGATTTTGGCGAAGTATTATTTGGCGGGGTTGGCCTTACAATTGATCAAGATCAGCTAGGATTTGATAGAACCTTAAAAGCAAAATTAGCTTATTCCTTCCATTTACCTCTAGGACCAGGTACTTTAGGCATTGGTTTAGATGCAGGGATGATTCAAAAATCTTTATCTGGTGATTTTATTGCACCCGATGGTACTACCACTTTGGCACCAGGAATAGATCAAGCCATACCTTGGTCGGGTACTTCCGCATTAACTTATGATGTAGGTTTAGGATTATATTATACTACTAATAGATTATTCGTAGGTTTATCTTCTATGCACTTACCAGAACAACAGCTATCTAAAAAAACAGCTACCTATGATTTTAATTATAAAGTAGCTCGTCATTATTATATAATGGCTGGATATACATTCCAATTGAGCCCTGCTTTTGATTTAACCCCTTCCGTATTAGCTAAGTCAGATGCTTCTGCTACACAATTGGATTTAAATTTAATTACAAAGTGGCAGAAACTAGTTTTTGCTGGATTCTCCTATCGTATTAGTGACGCAATGGTAGCTATCGTAGGATTAGAAAGAAGCTTCAGCCCTAAACTTACCGCAAAATTTGCTTACTCTTATGATATTACTACCTCTGCTATTAAAAACCATAGCAATGGTTCGCATGAAATAATGTTAGGGTTTTGTTATAAAATTAAGGCCGATCCTAAACAGACAAGCCATATGAATGTTAGGTTTTTATAAGTATACATTTAGTAATAATATTTGTTGAAAGCATTATTTTACTTTATTTTTTTGGAAGTATTTTGTTAATTTTTGTATAAAAGAAATTTGTCATTAAAAACAATCAACATGAAAAAGTTCATCTTCTTAGGTTTAGTGCTAATTGTAGCCTTAATAGGTTGTAAAAGCGGTAGTAACGGAGAATTAATGGGTGTTCAGGGCCGTCCTGAATGGTTCGATGTGGATCCATTTGGTATGATGCATATCCCAATGGGAAGTTATAACATGGGACCTAGTGATGAGGATGCCCCTTATGCGCATACAACAAAATCTAAAACAGTTTCTGTTCAAGCATTCTATATCGATCAAACAGAAATATCTAATAACGAGTACCGCCAATTTGTTTATCATGTAAGAGATTCTATTGCTCACCGTGCTTTATTTGAAGGAGGAATGGCCGATCATGGTATTGAAACAGATGGTTATGAGCAAGCAATTGACCCTCCATTAGTAAATTGGGACGAAAACATTAGATATAACGAACAGGATGTTAGAGAACTTTTAGAATTTATGTATTATCCGCCTGAGGAAAGGTTTTATAGTAGAAGAGAATTGGATTCTCGAAAGTTGAATTTCGAATATTATTGGATTAACTTGCGTTTAGCTGCTGCAAAATCTAATAGATTTAGGCCAGTGAAGTCCCCGGACGAAAAAACGGGTCTGGATTTTATTAATGGATACCAATCAACAAGTACTGGTGATAATAAAACATTAGGCCAGTACAATGTAAAAGATGAAACTTCTGATGGTAGCGGTAAATACAGTATTAGGGAAAGAAACGACAAAGATAGAAGTGTCTTTATTGTAAAAGATATCGTAAATGTTTATCCTGATACTTTAGCCTGGGTTCATGATTTTACCTATTCTTTTAATGAACCAATGACCAATATGTATTTTTGGCACCCAGCTTATGACGATTACCCTGTTGTTGGCGTTACTTGGAAACAAGCTCGTGCATTTTGCATCTGGAGAACACACTTATTTAATAATTACCTTGTTAGCAATGGACAATCGTTTGTTAATGATTTTCGATTGCCTACTGAATCAGAATGGGAATATGCTGCACGTGGAGGAAACGCTTTAAGCCCTTACCCTTGGGGTGGTACCTATATTAGAAACGCCCGTGGATGTTTCTTAGGGAACTTTAAACCAATGCGCGGAAGTTATATTGATGACGGAGGTTTCCATACTGTAAAAGTTATTTCATATAACCCTAATAATTATGGTTTATATTGTATGGCAGGTAATGTTGCCGAATGGACAAGTAATGCATTTGATGAGTCAGCGTACGATTTTTCCCATGATTTAAATTCTGATTATGTTTACGAAGCGCAAGATAATGAAGCTAATGTTTTGAAACGTAAAGTTATTAGAGGGGGATCTTGGAAGGATATTGGTTATTACATGCAAACAAGTACAAGAACATACGAATATCAAGATACTTCTAAATGTTATATTGGTTTTCGTTGTGTTCAAACTTATCTTGGTCGCGCTAAAGGCGATGATATTTAATAATTGTCATTCAATAGTATAATACGTGTTTGCAAATTAAATAGTAAAATTAAAATATATAATAATTAAAGTATAAATTTTTAAATTAAAATTATGGCAGGTCTTATAGGTAGTAAAGGTTGGAAACAGTTTATGGCCAAATTATATGGTATCGGTGCCGCAGTTGTAATTACAGGTGCGATGTTTAAAATTATGCACTGGCCAGGTGCAGGGCCTATGCTAGTTATAGGTTTATCTACCGAAGTTATTATATTCTTTTTTTCAGCCTTTGAGCCTTTGCATGAAGAAATAGATTGGTCGTTAGTTTATCCTGAATTAGCATATATGAAAGGCGAAGAGGCTGTTGGCATAGAAGGTGAAGAGGTGGATGTTGAGGAAGAAGAAAAAGGTTCTTTAATTGAACAACTTGATAACATGCTGGAAGAGGCTAAAATTGGCCCTGAACTTATTGAAAGTTTAGGTTTGGGAATACAACAGCTGAGTGACCAAACAGGTAAATTGAATAATATTACCGATGCCGGTGTAGCTTCTAGTGAATTTGCTGTAAATATGAAATCGGCATCTCAAACTGTTGGTAATTTTACCGAATCGTATAATAAGGTTACTGGTAATATTTTAAATTCTGCTGAACAACTAACAGGATCTTATGATAAGGCTATAAATACGATGCAATCTTCTACTGAGAAATTGTCTCACTCTTATGGCAAAGCTTCCCTTGCTATGGAAAACATGGCAACTTCTAATGAAAGCTCCCAAGTTTTTTATGGAAAAGAATTAGAGAAAATATCGAAAAATTTAACTGCATTAAATGCTTCTTATGAATTACAATTGCAAAGCTCTAATGAACATTTAAAAACTACTTCCACTTTCCATAATGGTTTGGAAAATTTATTCCAAAATTTAAATGATTCTGTTGAGGATACTAGAAAGTATAAAGAACAAATTGCACAACTTTCTATTAACTTAGAATCTTTGAATACAGTTTATGGTAATATGTTAACTGCAATGAGAAAATAATTTAGGCGCCGCTAACTTTAGCTAATTCTTTCCCCTATAATATGGTGTTAGCATTTCCTTTAGATAGTTTAGCATACCTTTGAATTAAAATTATAATTAATAATAATTTTGCTTCATATTTTATTGCCTACTATAAATAGCAGGATTTATAAATATGATTTTGAAAAAAAAATATAAACTATGTCAGGTGCAAAAGAAACCCCAAGGCAAAAAATGATTGGTATGATGTATTTGGTGCTAACAGCTTTGTTAGCAATGAATATTTCAAAAGATGTGTTACTTGCTTTTATTACTGTAGAAAGTGGGCTAAATGCTACAAATAAAAATTTCGATCAAAAAAATGATGTTTTGTACTCAAAATTTGACAAGGCATTGGCCGAAAATAAAACTAAAACTAAGCCCTGGTCCGACAAGGCATATAAAGTTAGAGAGGAAGCAAAAAAATTATGTAAGTATATTGATGAGTCTAAATCAGAGTTATATCAATTAGCGCAACCCGAATTAAATAAACAGGCTGCCGATACTTTTAAGTTAATTAATGGAATGGCCAATGATAATTATGACATCCCTACAAATTATTTGATTGGTCCTGAAGTATCCGCACCTACTGGTAGAGGTGTTCTTATTAAAAAAAGAATTGCCTCCTTTAAAAAACTATTAATGGACCTTGTTCCCGAAAAAGATAGGGCTGGATTTAAAATAGGCTTGCACACCGAAGATGTATATGAAGCACATGTCGAAAAAGTTGTTCCTTGGGAAGTATATAATTTTGACCATACCACCATGGCTGCCTGTATGGCTCTTTTAGCTGGTGTTAAAAATGAAATTAAAAATGCCGAAAGTGATCTCGTTACTTTGTTATTAAGGGCAATTGACGCAGGCGATTTTAAATTTGACATAGTTACAGCTAAAGTTGTTGCACCTACTAGTTATGTTGTTTTAGGAGAAGAATATGTGGCTGATATATTTGTTGCTGCATATAGCTCTACTACTGACCCTGAAGTATTAGTTGGGGATGTTGATACAGCAAAAAATACGATTAGAGGCACCCCTCAAGTTGTACCTGTTTCGGCAGGTTTGGGTAAATATTCTGTTAGAGCTACATCCGAAGGACTGCAACGTTGGGGTGGAGTTGTAAATATTAAGGCACCAGACGGAAGTATTCGTCCCTATTCCTTTGAATCAAGTTATATGGTGGCAAGGCCTTCTTTTGCTGTTTCTCCTACTAAAATGAACGTTTTTTATATTGGTGTTGATAATCCTGTTGCTATTTCGGCTGCAGGGGTAGCGCCAACGAATGTTGTAGCTACTTTGGCTGGCGATGGTACCATTACTAATAAAGGACAAGGAAATTATGAGGTTAGGGTTAGGGGGGGGAAATCTTGTATAGTTAATGTTGCTGCAAAGGATCCTAAAACAAATGCTACAAAATCAATAGGACCTGGTATGGAATTTCGTGTTAAAAAAGTCCCAAGTCCTAACTCGAAATTTGCTGGTGTTGTAGGGGATGGGTCTGTTACTAAAGGCGAATTAATGGCTGCCGGTGGTGTTATTGCTGATTTAAGTGATTTCGTTTTCGACTTAAAATTCCCCATTACTAAATGGACCATGTCAATGAATATTAATGGACTATTTAATGATGTGATGGCAAAAGGGCCTGCAATTACAAATGATATGAAATCGATGCTTTTAAAAGTTAAAAAAGGATCTAAAATATTAATTGAGGAAGTTTATGTTGTTGCACCCGATGGGCCTAGAAAAATACCTGGATGCATTATTAAGGTGAAATAAAATTTTATTCATTTTTTTGCGTTATATTTTAATAGCTAAAGGACTCATAAATTATTGAATTAAAAATTAACAAAAGGAGGCCGTACCATGAAAAAAATAAACTATAGGATAGTAATGTTAATCATTGCTGTCATTGCATTTGAAAGTAATGCTCAAGAGGTAATTAAGCCAGCAGCTCGTTTAGATGGTATTTATGTAAAAGAAAATACCAATACCCGTAGAGCTATTCCATATGCCTATTTGCGTGAAGCGGATGTAATGTGGAGTAAAAGAGTTTGGCGCATGATTGATTTAAAAGAAAAAATAAACTTTCCATTATACTACCCTACATCCCCATTATCGGATAGGAAAAGCTTGTATGATGTAATAAAAGACGGTGCATTAAAAGAAGGTACTGTTAAGTGTTTTAGTTCTACTGACGATGATTTTAGAATTGAAATGACAAAAAGCGAAATTGAGGCCAAGGTTTCGGCATGGGATTCACTTAATCAGGTGGATGATGTTAATAATCCTGGAAATATGATTATTTCTCCGGTACAAAAGGATGTTACCTCCGAAGAAATCACTAAATATAAAATTAAAGAAGATTGGTTTTTTGATAAACAGCGCTCCGTTTTAGATGTTCGAATAATAGGTCTTTTAGTTATTACTGCCAAGGTAGCAGAGGGTGGTGGGGAGTCCCTTGGTGATGCCGGATTATTTTGGGTCTATTTCCCTGAAATTAGACCATTATTGGCTAACCAAGAAGTATACATGCGTCATAATGATTCGGAAAGAAGAACATTGGAAGATATATTTTGGAAGCGCATGTTTTCAAGTTATGTAGTTAAAGAAAGCAATGTTTATGATAGAAGTATTGGGGACTATACATCTGGTATTAATGCATTGTTTGAAGCAGAGCGTGTAAAAGAAGATATTTTTAAATTTGAACACGATTTGTGGCATTTTTAATCTATTTTATTATGTAAATAAAACCTCCTTAGTTAAAAACAAGGAGGTTTTTTTTGAAATAATTTTATAATTCGACGTAATAAAAATTTCCCCCAAAAAAAAGGATTCAAATTAGCAGAAGATTTTCTGTAAAAGACCATAAAAATCCTGATAAGTTTTAAATTTTTATTATAAACTATTGAAGTTTTCTAAATAAACTCTCAAATTTAATGGTTCAACAACTGTGTGTTTTTCTTTTGTTCTGATAGCCTTCGGCAAAAGCTCAGGACAAGCTGCTCCAGAAACAAAAAAATTAAGAACAAGCGCTTCCTCACCGCCTGCTGCCATGCATCGCCTTTGTTCATTCCTCACGCTCGTTTTTCATAAGGATATTTTTTGCAAAAAAATGAAATCTTCTGTTTTTATTAATATATCTGTTTTATAAAAATTATTTTGAAAGCGTTACTAAGTGATAATAATAAAAATTTTAATAATGAAAATAAAATTAGGAAAATATAAACATTATAAAGGCAAAGAATACGAAGTAATCGGCCTTGCTAAACACAGCGAAACACTAGAGGAAATGGTTGTTTATAAAGCATTGTATCAAGAGGAAGGATTGAATTTGTGGGTTCGCCCTTTAAAAATGTTTAAAGAGAAAATAACGATAGGTGGCATAAGAATCCCTCGATTTTTATTCTGTTGCAAATAACATTATTTTTGTTTACCTTCGTAATAAAGAATTTCATTTTTAGTGAATTTTAATATTTAAAAACTAGAAATCATGAAAGCAAACAACCCCCTCTTTGTATTTTACATTGTAACATTTACCGGATTACTTACAACTACCGCTATTGCTCAAAACGCTGTTGGTTCGGATATTCTTGATGTGAATAATATTAAAACTACAATCAACGCTAATGGTCAGCTTTTCGGCAGCCTTCAAAATATTCCTGAATCAGAAAAAAGAAGTTTTGAAATTAAGAATACGGAAAATAAACATGCAATTCGTATTGCAGGAATATGGATGGGTGGTAAAGCGGCTAATAATTATCATATTTATGCTCCTACTTTTGGGGAGTGGGGAAGAGATGTTTTTCCTGGTCCAGTAATGAAAAAAGAGTTTTACAACGAGGTGGAAGATGCCAAATGGAATAGAGTTTGGAAAATTTCAAAAGAAATAATAAAAAATCATATCACAAATTTTGCCAGCAAAGGTTATACCTTATCCGAAGAAATTTCTAATTGGCCTGCATCGGGCGATATTGATAAAGGTCAATCCCCAAATCTTGCACCTTTTGTGGATGTTAATGCGAATGGAATTTATGATCCAATGAATGGCGACTACCCATCTATAAGAGGGGATGAAGCTATCCTGTTTATATTTAACGACCATAGAGGCCAGCATACCGAGTCGGGTACAAATAAAATGGGGGTGGAAGTAATTGGCTTGGCTTATGCCTATGCTTTACCATTCAATAAAACATATAATAATACAATTTTTGTTGATTATACTGTGATTAATCATTCGGGTGAGGATTATAGTGAAACGAAGTTGGGCGTATTTACAGATATTGATCTTGGAGCAAATATATTTGATGAATACCAAGGTATAGATATAAAACGCAATATGTATTATGGGTACAACGCAGAAAATAAAAATCCGGAAATGTTTGGAAATAGCAAAACGCCATATTTATCGGTTACTCTTTTAAACGAGCCCTTTACAGGCTATATGACTTATAATAACGATTTAAATGTGAATGGTAATCCAATGTCGCCATTAGATTATTACTTGTATTTAAATGGCTATTGGAAAGATGGTTATATGATTTCCAAGGGAGGCTTTGGTAAAGGAGGCAAAGACCGCACAAGCTTTATGTATGATGGCAATCCTATTTCTGGCAGCGGATGGAACGAAAAGTCGGTAAATAATGTACCTGGTGATAGAAGAGGTTTAGGAATAATTGGACCTTTTGAATTTAAAAAAGGGCATGTCAAGAAAATTTCGGTGGCTTATAATTTTGCCAATGTTTTTGAAAAGCTGCAAAACAATGCTGATAAATTCACCTATGATTATAAAAATAACTCAGGGCCTTTCGCTCCAGAAGCTCCTGCATTCGCTAATAATTTGGGATTAAATGAAATGAAACCAATGGATATGATTGTATATCCAAATCCTGCCAATGCCCTAACAACAATATTTTTCGACAATCCCGATAGTGAAAAATACGCTTTAAATGTTTACGATATTAACGGCAGGAAAGTGTTGTCGGAAAATCAATTAAAGGGAACACAGTACCAAATTAATACTGCTAAATTTGAAAAAGGGCTATATGTTATAGAATTAGTTTTTAAGGATAGACGCAACAGTTTGAGGTTAGTAGTGCAATAAATAAATAAAAATAATTTTTTATTTTCAAAATGCCAATGAATTAGCTGATAAGATATTGGGAAATTATTTATTTTTGGATATTATAATTTTAATATTTAATTTTCCGTACTATTTAAAAATATTTTTATTACGTCTTTCGAAAACAGTTTATTCAAAATTTTAAAAATGAAAATACTCCTTTTAATTCTTTCTATTTGCAGCCTGTCCATTTACGCCCAGTCTTCGGTAAAAAAAGCCCGGGCGAATAATCAAAAAGATTCAATTAAAGTAGAAATTAAAAATTTAGGATCTGTAATCAACTCTCCATTTTCAGATTATGCCCCGCTTATTTCGTCGGACGGAACAGCACTGGTTTTTACCTCTCAGCGCCCATTAAATAATAAGGATTATTTAAAAGGAAGAGGAGGACTAGAGAATGTTTATATTTCCTATTATGACGATAAAAATTCAAGATGGTTAGTTACTTTTATGTTTGAATCCGTTATTAATTCCTTGGATATTGATAATTCGGCAATTGCATTATCAAATGATGGGCAAAAAATGCTGCTTTATCGAGGAGGTAATATTCAAAATGCAAATGGTGATATCCTTGAATCATTATTGTCTGGTAATGAATGGTCGGACCCCACAAGATTGTCGCCGCAAATTAACAGCGATGAAAATGAAACATCTGCAAGTATTTCTCCCGATGGAAAAACAATATATTTTATAAGCGACAGGGCACATGGAATTGGTGGTAAAGATATTTGGTATTGCACACAAAATGAAAGTGGAGATTGGAACGAAGCGGTAAATATGGGAAATTTATTAAATAGTTCAGAAGCTGAAGAGTCTGTATTTATCCATCCTAATGGAAAAGTTTTATTTTTTAGTTCTAAAGGTCATAACGCTATTGGTGGATTTGATATTTACATGTCCGTATTTGACGAAACTACTCAAACTTGGGCTAAACCCGAAAATTTAGGTTATCCTATTAACTCTGTTGGAGATGAAATTTATTTTGTAATGCAAGCAAATGGAAAAACAGGGTATTATGCATCTTCTATGGCTGGGGGGAATGGCGATTTAGATATATATTCCATTTCATTTTTAGAAGATATTATGAAAAAAAACATGACACAAATTATGGGTAGAGTTATTAACAAATCAGATAATCCTGTTGGATCTACAATCGTAATTAAAAATAAGAGTACAGATAAATTAATAGGCAGCTTTAAGTCCAATAATGCTAGTGGAAAATATATTGTTTCAGTTCCTCCTGGAAAAAAATACGAATTGGAAATTACTTCAGATGGATACAAAACAGATACAATTTCTTTAGATATACCATTTAAAGCGGGCTATCAAGAATATATAAAAGATATTGTTTTAGATCCAAAATGATTGAAATTAGTTACACTGATGTGAATAAATATTCCCATTACCTCATAGATAAAAAAATAAGATTTTAATAATTAGTATTAGTTAAAATATTTTACAGACTTTTGTATATGAAATTACACCTTGCAATTTGTATATGCATATTTTCTCAATTAGTTAATGCACAGTCGAATCAATTGTTTGACAAAGGCAATACAGGTTTTCAAAGAGAGTCTGTAATTATTAAAAATACAGGGTCTAAAGTTAATTCTCCTTTTTCAGATTTTGCTCCACTTATTTCTGCTAATGGATTAACGATGGTGTTCACTTCACGCAGGGTTATAACTTCAGCCTTTACTACTCTTAATAAGGTAATGGAAAAAAACATAGATCTAAAAGAGGGTAATCCCGCTATTTATATTACCCATTACGACAAAACCAATCAAACGTGGTTAGATCCAATAATTCTTGAATCAAGCATTAATCTTCCTGGTATAGACAATACGGCATTGGCATTATCCAATGATGGGCAGAAAATGTTGTTATATAGAGGGGGAGTTAATAAAAATATTAATAAAGGGGTTTTTGAATCTAAACTTATAGGCAATAAATGGTCTGTTCCAACTAGATTGCAAGCGCCAATTAGTTGCGATTATATTGATTGTTTTGAAACATCCGCCAGCTATTCACCCGACGAAAAAACAATTTTTTTTGTAAGTAATAGAAAAGGAGGGCTTGGCGGACAAGATATTTGGTACAGCAAAAAAGATGAATCTGGTAGGTGGAAGGAAGCAATAAATTTAGGAGAATCTATTAATAGTAAGGAAGATGAAGGAAGTGTATTTATGCATCAAAATGGGAATACGTTATTTTTTAGTTCTAAAGGACACAATTCAATAGGGGGATTCGATGTTTTTGTTTCCCACTTTGATGGAAATTCTAACAGCTGGTCAAAAGCAGAAAGTCTTGGAAGTCCTATTAATACTAAAGGAGACGACACCTATTTTGTTATGACAGCAAATGGTAAATATGCTTTTTATTCTTCATCAAATAATAAGGAACTGGCAGATAACGATATTTTTAGCGTTAGGATGGATAAAAGTAAATTTTTAAAAGATAATATTCTATTGTTAACCGGAATGGTAATTGGTGAAAATGGGCTGGGAATAGAATCAGAAATTGTTGTAAAAGAAAAATCAACAGGTATAGAAATCGGCACCGCCAATTCAAATAAGTTGACTGGAAAATATCTGCTAGCGCTGCCTTTAAATAAAGACCTTCAATTAAATTTTACGGATGTTAATAATGGAAAAATTAATGCCACTATTAAAAATTCCGGAAAACAAGAATATTATGAAATTGAGAAAAATGTAGATATGTTGCCTAAGGAGGTGAATTTATTGAGCAAGGTTTTTGATGAGAATGGAGCCCCATTAAGTGGTGTTTTAGTTGAGCTTTATGAAAATGTAAGCAAACAGCTGAGTGGTAAAACTGGAACAAACAGTGATGGAGAAGCAAAATTTACGGTTCCATTTGAAAAAAAATTCACAATTGTTTTTAAAAAATTTGGCTATTTTTTTCAATCTGTTAATTTTTCTATTCCTCAATCTTTTGGTTCAGAAACGAAGGAGATTGGAAATGTTGTTTTGCAAAAAATAGAAGTTGATAAATTGTCTGTTTTAAACAATATAACTTTTGATTTTAATCAAAAGGTTCTAGAGCAAGAATCATTTTTGGATATAGATAATATATTATCATTAATTAATGATATGAGTACTCTTTGTTTAGAAATATCATGTCATACAGATAATTCTGGATTTCAAGATAACATGAAAGTTTCTAAAAAAAGAGCTAAAGAGCTAATGGACTATTTAATTATTAAAGGATGCGAAAAAAAGCGGTTAACGTATAAAAATTTTGGCGCCATTTACCCAGTTGCTGCAAATGATACTGAAGAAGGACGCCTAAAAAATAATAGGATAGAACTAAAAGTTGTTAAAATTGATTGGGAAATTGAAAAAGAGTTAGGGGCTAATAGGTTAAAAGAGGAACTAACGATTATAAAAGCTACAGATAATATTAATAATAAAAATGAAGAAAATACAGAAGAATTTAGTGATACACTAGAAAATTCTTCAATTAATAAAACGGAATTAAAACCCGACAATGAAATAGATTTTTTAGCAAGTATTCAACATCAAGAAAATAACGATAAAAACTCTTCTACAATAAATAGTTCATTGAAAACTAATAAAAACAACGGTTTAACAGAAAATGAACAAGTAGAAAGTAATGTAAACCCGAAAAGTATAACAGAAATTGAAGATAAAAAAAGCATAGCAGTTAATTCAGTTGATAGAGATAAAAAACCTTTGGAAGGAGGAACAATTTTGCAAACAAATAATACTGTGGTTACAATTGTTAAAAAGGATGAAAATAAGGAAGAGGAAGAAGTGGAAGAAGAGGAGGAGCAAGTTTTAGAAAACCAACAAAATAAACTAGCTGAAAACACATCTAAAAGTAATGAAAACCAAACTGAACAAATTCAAATAGTGAATGTAATACCGCCAAAAGATAATAAAGAACCAGTTGTTAATTCCATTATAGATGAAAATAAAAACAACAATTTACCAAAAAGTGAACAAGCAGGAAGTAAGGCAAATCAAAAAAGTATAACAGGAATTGAAGATAAAAAAAGCATAGCAGTTAATTCAGTTGATAGAGATAAAAAACCTTTGGAAGAAGGAACAATTTTGCAAACAAATAATACTGTGGTTACAATTGTTAAAAAAGATGAAAATAAGGAAG
>CAMBDK010000081.1 GCA_945865315.1 Chitinophaga pinensis
AATTATCAATCTTATGCATTGCCTGGATTAATAAATACAGATTGGGAGGAAATATCGCAAGACGATACATACTTCTATATCGGAGATTTTGGTAATAATACAAATGGAAATAGAACAGACTTAAAAATATTTAGGATTGAAAAAAATTCTGTTCTTTTAAATTCTCCAATAATTGATACCATAAATTTTGCGTATTCAAATCAAACTGATTTTACTGCAACGGGTGGAAATAACACAGATTTTGATTGTGAGTCATTTATTGTATCTACAGATAGTATCTATTTATTTACAAAGCAGTGGATAAGCCAAAAAACGAGTATTTATTCCATTCCTAAAACAATAGGAACTCATATTGCGAATTATAGATCTACATTAGATGTGCAGGGCCTCATTACTGGAGCCGTTTATAAAGAATCGCAAGGATTAATTGTTTTGTGTGGTTATACCAATTTGTTACAACCATTCATTTATGTACTTTATGATTTTTCAGGTGTAAATTTTTTTGGAGCTAATAAACGAAAAATAAACTTGTCACTTTCTTTTCATCAGGTAGAGGGAATTACAACAAATAGTGGATTGATATATTATATTTCTAATGAGAAATTTGTTCAATCGCCAATATCTATTCCTGCAAAACTGCATACGCTTGATTTAAGTTCTTATTTGAGTAATTACCTTAATAACATAATTACGAATGTTGTTCCTAGTAATGATAATGATGTTTTTATTTATCCTGTCCCTTCGGGGAATCTCATTTATATTGGTGTTGACAATAAATTAATAGGAGAGCAGTATTCTCTTTTTGATTATCAGGGGAAAATTGTTTTAGCCGGATTGCTTAACGAAACAAATACTGCTGTAAATATTGAACAGCTTAATAAAGGGGTTTATTTAGTTAAATTAGGAAACGATAGTAGGCAAATAAAAAAACTTATTAAACAATAATGGCCTGATATAAATAGCCTTGTTTTTTCGGATAATTTCTTAAATATTTGTTCGCCATACAATTCTCGTTGGCAAAACTCAAACTTCTTTTTGTATATTTGGCTTGGTGATAAAAGAATGCCTAAGTAAAGCTTTTAAAATAATTTCGACAAAACAGATACATTAATAAAAACGTATGATTCCATTTTTTTTCAAAAAAAATTCTTATGAAAACGCCCGTGAGGAGTTAACAAAAGCGATGTAGGGTTGCAGGCGGAGAGGAGTCGTTTGTTCTTTATTTTTTGTTTCTTTTGTATTAAAAAAAAAGAAAAATACACAGTTTTTGAACCATTTAATTTACGGATTTATTGCGAAAACATCATTAAAAGAGGAAAAAACAGCTGCTAAAAGCCTGCTTACGTTTGTATGAATTATAATAATTAACAATATGATATCAATCGTTATACCTATTTACAACGAGGAACTTTTAATTGAAGAACTTATTAAAAGGACTTTTAATGCTGTATCTAAATTTACAAGTGAATTTGAAATTATTTTAGTTGATGATGGTAGTCAAGACAATTCATTAGTTAAACTGATTCAACATAATCGGCTTGAAAAAAGAATTAAAATAGTTCAACTTTCAAGAAACTATGGACATCAAGCTGCATATACTGCTGGACTATCTATTGCTGTTGGAGAGCATATAGTTATGATGGATGGTGATTTACAAGATCCACTAGAGCTAATAGAAGAAATGTATAACAAATTAAAAGAAAACAATACTTTAGATATTGTATATGCTAAAAGAAAAACTAAAAAAGAAAGGATTTCTAGAGGTATTATGATGTTGATTTTCCATAAAATATTTAAAAAAATTATAAAAATAGAGTCTGCAGATGATGTAGGTAATTTTTCAGTATTTACTAAGGAAGTAAAAGATGCTATATTGCTATATTCGGAAAAAACAAGGTATTTACCTGGCATCCGTTTTCATATTGGCTTTTCTCAAGATTTTATATTGTTTGATAGGGATGAAAGATTTGCTGGAAAAGCAAAAATGAATGTATCCAAACTCTTTTCTTTAGCTTTAGATGCTATTTTTAGCTTTTCAAATTTTCCAATAAGATTTATGCTGGTACTCGGAGTTTTTGGAGTTACTATTTCATTTTTAGGATTTTTGTATGTATTTGTTAGTAAGATATTGGGGATAGCACCCTTTGGCTGGTCATCCAATTTATTCTTTTTGTTTTTATTCAATTCTTTGCAAATAACTTTTCTTGGCATCCTTGGTGAATATATTTATCGGATATATAAAGAAGTTCAGAATAGGCCATTATTCATTATAAAAAATATGATTAGATGAAAATATCCCCAATAATTTACATCCTATTTATTGTACAATTACTTTATAATAATACTTTATTAAAAGCGCAAGAATCTCAGGATGAAAATATTGAAAGTCCGCTTGAAAAAAATATTAAAAAGGGTTTTCGCCTGGGCTTGTATGTAGGTTCTTATTTCCCTAATCAATATACGGCTAGTATATATGATGGTTATGGTTTTGATATTGACGGCAATAAAAATAATTGGGACAATAGCCTTATGAACCAGAAAATTAACATGGAATATGGTGGTTATGGTTTTGCTGGGCAGCCCGACCAAATTGCACTGGCGCTTAACGTAGATCCGCAAACAGGCTGGACATTTAACGAAAGCGATATGCCTGTAAATATGAGGTATAGCCCTTCCTTTTTAATCGGCTTAAATACTATTTATTCAGTTGATTTTAAAAATGCTATTTTATTTAATATAAACCTTGCCAAATTAAATGTTGGTGGTGGTTTTACTATAACTACTCCCCAGCAGGGATCTTCTACACAGATAAATGATCGTATAAAAACCTTTGCTATAAAAGGTTTTGAACAGCGCATGTTGCTTCAATTTGGTTATCAACGTATTTTAGGTGATAATGAAAAAGCAAATATTTTTGTTGAAGGAGGTTTACACCTTACCATCACTAAATTCGATAAAAATGAAATTTTGATTAATAATCTTAAAATTGATCTCACCAGCTATTATAATCAAGTGGCATATTCTTCTGCATTGCTAGTTAGAAAGCCTATAGGTGCTGGCTTAGGCGTATTTGCTGGTATAGGTACTAACCTAAGTTTCAACCCGAAATTTACCTTGCAAATATTGTATAGTCCAACATACGAGCGCATTAATATTGGATTAAATCCAAGATTAAAGCTGCAAAACGCAATAGGTTTGAGAGCTTATTATAATATATAGGGCAAATGGTGCAAAACATTTTGGTGTTTTTAATAAATAGTGTCTGTCCATATAGTAGAGAGTCTGAACTATAACGTTCGAGTTCGAGGCTTTCTTAGTTTTGGAAATCAGGAGTTTACATTGGTAAATGACTGGTTTTTAAAACAAGAATAACGAAGAAATCGGACATTATAGACAGACTCTAAATAGGTATCTTATTCCAGGGCTTTAACAAGTACTTTCTCATATGCTTTCCTTGGGCTTCCTCTGAAATATACCTCACCACAAAAAGTATAGCCTGATTTTTCGAAAATTTTCTTCATGATGATGTTATCATAATTTGTGTCTGCCTTTATGCTGTATATGTTGTTATTGATGGCATACTCTTCTATGTACCGGATAATCATTTGTGCTAAACCTTTCCCCAAATATTTTTCAGAAATAGCTAAACGGTGAAACACTATAAAGTTATCATCTGTAAGCCACTTTCCTTCAATATTAGCATATTCAGGTTCGTCATTAATAAATACAGCGCTATAACCGATAATAGTTAAACCATCAAGCAAAACAAATCCCCCAGCTTTTTCAATATCTTTTTGCAGCACTTCCATATTCGGATAGCCGTCTTGCCATTGATTACTGCCATCTTCTTTTCTTCGTATGATAGCTTGTTGTAGGATATCCCATATTTTAGGGATTTCAGAAATTTCAGCTTTTCTAAAGTGATAATTCATTATTGTATTTTATCGTATTTGTTTGTTGTTTTATTGCTACTAAGTTTTTAATAGAATTGCACAGTAAAGTTTTCAAAATAATATCCGCAAATTAAATGGTTCAAAAGCTGTGTATTTTTCTTTTGTTATGACAAAAGAAACAAAAAATCAAGAACAAACGATTTCTCCCCACCTGCAACCCTGCATCGCGTTTGTTCATTCCTCACGCTCGTTTTCATAAGGATATTTTTTGCAAAAAAATGAAATCATCTGTTTTTATTAATATATCTGTTTTGTCGAATTTTTTTAGAAAACTTCATTTAGGCATTGCAAAGAAATAACCTATACATTTTGGCTTGTTCTTTTGCCATTTTTCTTCCTTGTAAAACCGTTAAATAGCTAAAGGATATTCGCCTTCGTCTAAGCCTTGAAAAAGAACAAAATTACTGCGCCAATGCTACGCACTTTATTTCTTTACAATGGCTTAGTATATGTTTAATAATAAACGGCCCATTTGTAAATAGCTATCCCAGTATTTTTCTTTTGTCATTTCCGACCAATGAATTATATAATATCTATATTGGTAAGTTTGCACTTGGCAAAGAATAACAAAAAATACAATGGAGAAAATAAAACATTTACGAAAATTTATGGATTGTATTTTATTGAATGTAATTGCTAACAATATCATAAATAATGCAATATATTCTACAAACACCCTGGATGAAAAACTTCCTCCATAATACCACATCCACCAGGAAGAAAAAACGTATATTATCAAAAATAGAAATGATATTAATGAATAAAACTCAAATTTTGACGACTTCCAAAAGTAATAGGTTCCAGTCAAAGAAATTAAAAATATAGGCGTATAAACAAACAAACCTTTTTTATAACTAAATAGAATTTCTAAAATATGCGGTTTAAGAAAATTAAAACGCTCTTCTCCATAGGAATAAACGAAAAAATTTCCTGTAGCCAATTTATAATACATAAACTGAATAGAGAAAATAATAATGATGATGCAAAGCCCAAATATTAGCTGCCGTTTTTGAGTAATTGTTTTGTAAAATCCTTGTTTCAAAACATTAATATCTGAAGCTAAGAAAGGTAATAGGAAAACTATCAATCCATTAATTGGTCTTATTAATAGGATGATGCCCAAAATAATGCTAATTATTATTATTAGCTTAGGATTAAAAGAATTGAAGAATAGCTTGGCATAATAAATAAACATACTTATAAAAGCAAATGAATATATATGCGACATACCAGGTTCTACAACTGTATAATAAAAAAGATTAGTTCCAAAAACACTTGTAATTATTACAAATGATTTTTGAGTTTCTGTTATTTTATATAATTCTAATACTGAATTGAGGCAGAATAAGCCGATTAATAGATAAAATATTGCTGCAATACTAATTAAAATGGGATATAATTTTGAATAACCATCTAATTCATAATTGCCTATATAACTTAAAAAGTGTGCGATGAGAAAGAATGGTAATTCAGCCAATGCTGTACCACAATAATATTTATTAATTATCTTATTATTAAAAGAGCCAATCCTATAATCATAATACCAATTCTTGTTATAATATTTTGTTTTTTCAATACTTTCAAAAAAATTAAAGTTAAGATCCTGATAAATAAATACAGCTGGTAAATAGGCGTAATATCCTTTTGCGTCAGATTCAATTATTCCTTTCCAATTGTCCTTTCCCCAATTTAAATTAGAAGTTATAATTGTCATAATTAGAATAATTAGGGCAATTATAATTTTAGATTTTCGAGCTTTTAATTTCATATTGTAGCTATTGTTTAGCCTTCTTGTTTTTAATAAATGTACAATATTTTTACTGGAAAAGAAAAGTGGGGATGGTGTTTTGCAGGGTTTTCGACTCAGTTGCATTAGTATCTTTCCTAGATGGATTGAAGAGCTTAATGTAACAAAGGTCATTTTTAAAGTTGCTAATTTAGTTTTAAATTTTGATATTTAATGTTTGCCAATTCCATTTCCATCATTTCGTTTTGAGTTTTATATCCAAATACTTTTCGGATATTTTTTTAAATATTTATATTTTTAAAAAAATTAACAAAGCCGATTGCATTTTAATATAAAATGCCCGAAGATTTACTTCGGGCATTTATTGTTTTTATTGCGGATGGTCTTACCCCACTTTAGGAATAAGTGTATTTATACCATCTTGCATATTTAGTTTTTAATGATTTTAAATGTTTTTACTTCTTTGTCATTATTAAATACTTTTAATAAATAATTGGCATTTGGTAAATTCTCCATGCGGAAAGTTTCGGTAGTGTTTGTTATTTTTTTGCTTTCAATTATTTTTCCGCCTAAGTCAAAAAGTTGAAAATTTAAATTTGAAAGTTCAAGGTTACCAACATTTAAAGTTAAATAATCGGAAGTTGGGTTGGGGTAAGCCTGCAAGTTAAGGCTTATTTGCTTTTCTTCCAGTCCCGTTACAACAGATATTTCGTAAGGTTGTTGAACACCTTGCGCCACTTCGCCTGTAGATCCTGTGTGGGTGGTATAAACTACCTGTCCTACACTGTATGAAGCGCTTCCACCACTACCCGAGGCGTCACCGCCTGATGCGTTGGTTGATTGTTGCGCCTGTGCTGCTGTTATTCCAAAGCTAAGCAAGAATAGTGCAAGCGTTTTATTTTTATTGTTTTTCATTTTTTTATGATTAAAATTATTATAATTAATTATTATTTTTTACCAGTCTAGTTTTTGTATAATTTGTTTTCAAGTACTACATAAGCAAATTTATGAAAATATTTTGGATTTATAACTTTTTTAGTTAGCAGCAGGGTGATTATTTTTGTTATTCTTCTGTAAATCTATATCCATAAAGGATATAAGAGAAATGCTGCTTTTGTTGACTAGAATCTTTCTAGAATGTTCGATTTACTCATAAATATATTATTTTTAAAGGTATTCGTGAGTTCGTTTGACTCGGGTCTTCGTTATATCTTGTTTTAAAAACTAGTCATTTACCAATGTAAAGTCCTTATTTTAAAAACTACGATAGCCTCGAACACATAAATTATAGTTCAGACTCTGGACTATATTTACAGACACTAACTAGTGCAATTTGTAATAATAACAATAATTCAAGCGTAGCAAAAAAATATTTTTTTATAATTTAACCATTAAAAGTTTATATAACTCTACCATTGCATGAATATCATTTTTATAAACTTTTTCATCAGGTGAATGAACATGATCTTCGGGAGCTCCTATAAAACACCAATCCCAAGGATTGTTCGACATTTGTAGTTCTTTCGCATCACTGCCGCCGCTTCCCTCTACTTCTAATTGATATTTTATTTTTGATTTTTTTGCTATTTCTATAATTCTATCCACATAGCTTTTTCTAGGAATTAAGCTATCACGAAGTGAAATAGCCACTCCATTACCGAATTTCACACCTTTAGTAACCCATGTAATATCTGATATAAGTGCCTGTTTTACCTTGTATTTTTCAAAAATTAATTTCTGTAAATAAGGAATGCTTCCACCACCATGCTCTTCCCAACAAGAAAAACAAATAATTCCATCTTTTAATGTTTCAGCAACTTTCAAAGCATTCCAAACGCCAAGTCTATTATCCATATAGCAACATTGCACATACTCTTTTGTTTCTCTCCAATTTGGCTTAAACGTAAGGCTGGTTCCTCTATCGAGGACTCTGTTAAAAGAGTAAGCTAGTTTTTTTTCAAAGTTGTTTTTATCCTCTTCTATTTTTAATTTCACTTCTACCTCCCCTTTGCTATCTTTACCCACTAAATCATACCCTTCAACAGTTTGCGGACCACCAATTTTTACTAGTTCATTTTCATACCTTACGGTAAATCCAATACTATCAATATGTGCAAAGATGGCTGTTTTGGGCTTTCCAAATACTAAAATTATACAATCTTGAAATCCATCACCAGAAAATATTTTAGGTTTTACCTTCCAGCTTTTCTCATTTTTTTTTACATAATTCAATAGGAACTTTGTCATTGCCACTTCATTTCCTGATGGAGCATGAATGCTGCACATTTCTTTCAATAGTTTCATATTATATAATTAAATTGATAAATTGAAAACAAATAATTATTAATCGTTCCTTAAAATAATTTAATAACTTTTCTAATTATTGAAATACATATTAATAGTTGCTCTTCAGTAATTACTAATGGCGGCGCAAAACGGATTGTATCATCTTTAGTTTGTTTTGCTAACAAACCATTTTTCATAAATTCTATACAAATATCCCAAGCTAATGAAGAGGTATTATTATTTTTTTGTTGTAAATATTTTTTACTGCCTTTATAATCAATTACCATTGCGCACATTAGCCCTTTACCTCTAACAGTTTTAATTAATTCGGGATGCTCTAATTGAATAGCTTTTAATTCATTTAATAATAATTTACCTAAACGTTCCGCGTTTTCTGATAATTGTTCTTCTTTTAAAACTTTAAGCGCAGCAATAGATACTTTGCATGCCATAGGGTTGCCACCATAGGTGGAACCATGTTGGCCAGGTTTAATACATAACATTATTTCATCGTTTGCCAACACAGCAGAAACTGGAAATGTACCACCTGAAAGCGCTTTGCCTAATATTAAAATATCAGCATGCACATTCTCGTGGTCACAAGCTAATATTTTACCTGTTCTACCCAATCCAGATTGTATTTCATCAGCAATAAATAACACATTGTTTTTGTTACATAAATCATAACATTTTTTCAAATAACCTTCATCAGGCACTATAACACCTGCTTCACCCTGAATGGGTTCAATCAAAAAACCGGCTATTGTAGTATCCTTTAAAATATTTTCTAAAGCAGATATATCATTATAGGGAATGGAAAATAATCCAGGAGTATATGGGCCGAAATTTTTGCGTGCCTCAGTATCTTTACTAGCTGAAATAACAGTAATTGTGCGGCCGTGGAAATTACCGTCACAAACAATTATTTTGGCTTCATTTTCGGGAACGCCTTTTTTTTCATAAGCCCATTTACGTGCTAATTTAATGGCGGTTTCTACTCCTTCGGCACCTGTATTCATTGGTAGAACTTTGTCATATCCAAAATAGGTGGTGATAAATTTCTCATATTCACCCAATGAATCATTATAAAAAGCACGTGAGGTAAGTGTTAATTTTTGTGCTTGCTTAAGCAATGCTGCAACAATTTTTGGATGACAATGCCCTTGATTTACTGCGCTATAAGCAGCTAAAAAATCAAAATATTGCTTACCATCCACATCCCAAACATAAACACCCTCACCACGTTCAAGCACCACAGGTAAAGGGTGATAATTATGCGCTCCGTATTTATCTTCTAGGGCGATGGCTTCTTGTGAATTAATTTTATTGGTCATAACTTCGTTCATGAGAATATGTTTTGTAAGTTGTAAATTTAATCAATTTTATTGAAATTGGAATTTATAAATACTAATATATCAGCCTTTGCAAGTGATATTCTAATATATTGTATTTGCGAAAATATTTTTTTGAATTGTTATGTTAGGGAGTATTTGGCAGGAATTGAAATAGTGAAGAATAAATATTTTATCTAAATAAATTTTAATAGGGTAGATTAATATGTTTATGGTATAATAATTTGGTTTTGTCTGCCAGTTTTCTTTTTTGCACCTACGATGCTTGCATTTAAATCAAAGCCAAGCAGAAGTATCAATGAATTAATATAAATTAATAACATCATAACAATAAGTGTTCCAATGGAACCGTAAAGTTTATTGTAATTCGCAAAATTATTAACATAATAGGCGAAAAGAACGGTAGTAGTAATAGTTAAAACTGTCGCCAATATAGCCCCTGGCGAAAAAAAATTAAATCCTCTCTTTCTTTTAGGGCCTAGGTAATAATTAATAGAAATGAAGAAAAAACATAAAATTACCAAGACAAACCATTTTCCTATTAAAAGTAGGTAATAAACAACCCTATCTTTTTCAAAAAGATGCTGTAACCCTATTTCACTAAATATAATTAGCGTTATTGCAATGGACACAGAAAGGGTAGTAATTATTACAAGTAAAATAGAAACAAAGCGTTGCTTAATAGCTGAACGTGTCTCAATTATATGATAAGTTTCATTAAAAGCATTCATCATTTCATTAAACCCGTTTGTTGAAAAATATAAAGCAGAAATAAATCCCACTGATAACAAACCACCTCTCTGATTTTTAATAATATCTTGAATAGTTTCTTCAGTAGCTTCAAATGCCGATTTTGGTAAAAGTGTTTGCAATAAATTTAATAGTGAATCTTGAAAATGTTCAATTGGTATATAGGGGATAAGTGTAAAAAGAAAAATTACAGATGGGAAAAGTGCTAAAAAAAAACTGAAAGCAAGTGACTGGGCGCGCATATTTAAGTTACCATTAAAAATGCCTAGAAAAAAAAATTTAGTGACTACATAAAATGACATTCCTTCGAAGCCAGGCAAAATTATTTTTTTGCTAGCTCTAATTGCATTATGAATTAGTTTGGTTTTTATTAATAGCTTAACGTATTTATAACGCATATAAATGTCTCATGTAAAAAAGAAAAGTAGTATTAAAATTATTTTGTTGCTTTTAAACTTAAATCAATACTTTTAATACTATGGGTAAGTGCTCCTAATGAAATGTAATTAACACCACAATCAGCATATTTTTTTATTGTTTTATGGGTAATACCGCCCGATGCTTCGGTTTGAAATTTCCCATTAATTAATTTCACAGCTTTTTTTATATCGCTTATTGAAAAATTATCCAGCATAATACGATTTACATTTCCTACCGCTATAATTTGTTTCACCTCCTTAAGGTTACGGGCTTCTATTTCAATTTGCAATTTTTTGTTTTTTAGCTTTAAGTACTTATTAGCAGATTCTATTGCTTGTTTTATTCCTCCTGAGTAATCTATGTGATTATCTTTTATTAAAATCATATCGTATAATCCAATGCGGTGATTACTGCCACCACCAATTAGCACTGCCCATTTTTCCAAGCCACGAATTGTAGGCGAAGTTTTGCGCGTATCGATAACCTTTGTTTTAGTATTTTTACAAATTGTTACTAATTTGTGGGTGGCTGTAGCAATTCCGCTCATTCGCTGCATACAGTTTAAAACTAAGCGTTCGGCTAAAAGTATAGATTGTGCTTTACCTTCAACAATTAATACAATATCACCTTTTTTTATTAAAGCGCCGTCATTTATTAAAGTGGTTACCTTAAGTGTTTTATCAACTTGCTTGAAAATACTTATAGCTAATGCTACACCTGCAATTACACCATTTTCTTTGACAAGTAATTTGGCTTTACCTTTTGCTAATGAGGGTATACAGGAAAGTGAGGTATGGTCTCCATCGCCTATGTCTTCAGCTAAGCCCCGACTAATAAATTGATGGATGTTAAAATTATAAAGTATTTCGGGCAATGATTTTTTATTCATTTCCGGTCTCAATTCTAAATTGATGAATGTGAGTTTCTGCTCCGTTAATTTTAGTTAGAAAATAAATACGGAATTTCCCGTTAGTAGTTTCCAATACTCCCAAAATATATTGTGACCCCGCTTTAAGTTCACTTTTATGAGAAACAGTATAGGATTTTACAGGGTGTTTGGTGAAAAAATCTTTTAAGATCATTTCGGCTTGTTGCTTACTGTATACATCTTCCTGATTAATTACCTTTAAATCTATATTTTCAATAAAATACTTGGAGATATTTTTAGGATTTCCAGACCTTATAGCTGCTGATATTCCGTCAATAATATCAGGAGTAAATGCTAGCATTGAAATGGGTATTAATAAAAATAAAAGAAATTTATTTTTCATGTTGATTTTTTTATTTTATATTTTTTATGTTCATCAATAATTGAGCCAATTTCATTTTAAAATAAATTCTTGATTTAAATGGTTCTTTACACAAAAATATGTTTTTTTGTGAATAATAAAAAACAAACTATGAAAATTACACTTATTCTTAATGGTAAAACTGAGGAAGATTATCTTTTAAAAGGGTTTAGCATATATGAACAAAGGCTAAAACACTATGTTTCATTTGAAACAGTTGTTATTCCTGCTCTTAAAAATATGAAAGCCTTAAGTATTGAACAGATGAAACAAAGGGAGGGTGAGTTGATCATCAAAAATATTCATACTGCAGATAAATTAATTCTTCTGGATGAAAATGGAAAGGAGTTCAATTCTATTAATTTTTCAGGGTTTTTTCAACAACAAATGAATTCTGGAGTTAAAAATATAGTTTTTGTAGTAGGTGGCCCTTATGGATTTAGTGATGAAATTTACAAACGTGCTAATTTGAAAATTTCTTTATCAAAAATGACTTTTTCTCATCAAATGGTTCGATTGTTTTTTGTGGAACAGCTATATCGTGCCATGACAATATTAAAAAATGAGCCATATCATCATTCTTGAAATGTTCTAACAGGAAAATTTATGGATGTTACTGAAATTTATCTGTAAGCTCTTTTTAAGAATTTTAATCATTTGTTTTTGCTAGTCTGCTTAGTTATTAGCTGTAATATCATTTTATGTTTTCCTCGCACTTATTTCCTTTTTTTATCATTTAAGGTCTGAAAGTGGTCTAAAAATAGTAATTCTATTAATTATTTCAAGAGCTTTTGCTAAATTTGTCTTATATGAGAAATAGCAATAAAAAGCAATTACCAATACTTGAGGCAGTAAACATTATAGATGCTAGTTCTGATGGGCAAGCGGTAGGTAAAGTGGATGATTTTGTAGTGTTTATAAAAGGTGCTATACCAGGTGATATTGTTGATGTACAAATTACTCGAAAGAAAAATAAATTTCGTGAAGGAACAGCCATAAATTTTCATAAGTATTCAGAAAAGCGAGCAGAGCCTGTTTGCAGCCATTTTGGAGTTTGTGGTGGTTGTAAATGGCAAAATATGGAATATGAATGGCAATTGTTTTATAAGCAGAAACATGTTAGTGATGCACTTACACGCCTTATAAAAATAGAGCTTCCTGAAATTTCAAAAATTATTCCTTCGAAAAAAATTTACTATTATCGTAATAAATTAGAATTTACTTTTTCAAATAAAAAATGGTTAACTGAGGATCAAATAAAAGATAAAAGTCTTGTATTTGGTGAAGCTGAAGGTGAGATTTCACGTAATGCACTTGGTTTTCATATACCTGGCTCCTTCGATAAAATATTGAATATAGATACTTGCTTTTTGCAGGATGGTCTCTCTAATGATATTCGCAATGAAATTAAAAAATATGCACTTGAAAATAATTTAACATTTTTTGATCTTCGTGAACAAATTGGATTTTTAAGGAACATTATTATTAGAAGCACTTCAACCGGTGAATGGATGTTAATTGTTTGTTTTCATTATGATGATAAGGAGGCAATAATTAATTTAATGAATCATATTTCATTGAAATTTCCGAAAATTACCTCCTTGAATTATGTAATTAACACAAAGCGCAATGATACTATTGGTGACCAGGATATTATCTTATTTAGTGGTATGGATAGTATTTTTGAAAGTATGGAAGGCTTGAAATTTAAAATTGGACCTAAAAGTTTTTATCAAACAAATTCGGAACAGGCTTACGAATTATATAAAATTACACGTGATTTCGCAGCATTAAAAGCGGATGATATAGTTTATGATTTATATACTGGCACTGGCACCATTGCTAATTTTGTTTCACACCAAGCAAAAAAAGTTGTAGGAATAGAATACGTAAATGCGGCAATTGAGGATGCAAAAATAAATTCACAATTAAATGGTATTATGAATACTGTTTTTTATGCTGGCGACATTAAAGATATATTAAATGATTCTTTTATTTTGGAAAATGGGAAGCCAGATGTTGTAATTACGGATCCTCCTCGCGCAGGGATGCACGAAGATGTTACAAGAAAAATATTAGAAATTTCTCCTAATCGAATTGTTTATGTAAGTTGCAACCCATCTACACAAGCTCGTGATTTGGCTATTTTAGATGAAAAGTATAGGGTTGTGAAAATACAGCCAGTGGATATGTTCCCACAAACACATCATGTTGAAAATGTTGTTTTACTTGAAAAAAAGTAAGAGAATTATTTGAAATTAAGGGTAGGGTAGGGTAGGATAGGGTAGATAGGAAAGTTTTTTTTAAAATAATTAGATCTATTTCAATAAAAAAAATAATTATAAATAGATTTTCTTAAACTACATATTTCATTAATAAATAAAGGTAAAAGATGTTTTTTTGTATGACATTATTTAACAGATGTTTT
>CAMBDK010000082.1 GCA_945865315.1 Chitinophaga pinensis
GAACCTTCGAAGTCGAAACAACAGATTTACAGTCTGTCCCATTTGGCCACTCTGGTATCTCCCCCAAAAATATGTCTTTTAAAACTTTTGCTTGTCAAATTTCACAAAAATCAACAATAATTTCAAAGCAAAAATTTAAAAGAGCCGATGGAGGGATTCGAACCCCCGACCAGCTGATTACAAATCAGCTGCTCTGGCCAACTGAGCTACATCGGCTTAAACACTATGGTACCACTGTATTTTGAAAGAACGACAAATAATTTTTTAAGCATATTTTTGAAAAAAATCAATGGTTTTGCTCAAAAATGGAATACAAAAGTAGGTATTTTTTATAGAATAACACTATATTTTTATTTTTTTTTAAAAAAAAATGCCCCGACTTTTAAAATCGGGGCAAATCTACTATTAATTATTCAAGTTTACAAGCCTAATAGTTCATAATTTCACTTTTGAATTATTAGATTAGTAAATGTAACAATTTTATTAAAAAAAATTTGAGCAAAAAAATAATTTTTTTGCTCAAAATATTTTTTCAATCATTAAGGAAATTAAATTCCTTGAACTTTTTCTTTGTGTTTTTTCACTTGACTTTTCAATGCATCGATAGTAGTATCTATGGCCTCTTCAAAACTTTTACAGTTTTTTTTAGCGAAAAGGTCATTTCCTGCGATATGAACTTTTATTTCGGCAACTTTATTGTCAATAATGCTAGCTTTATCAATACGAAGCGTTACATCACTACTAATAATGCCATCATAAAAATGTGTTAATTTATCAATACGTTCTTGTATGAATTCTACAAGTTTTTTATCTGCATCAAAATGTACAGATTGAATTTTGATTGTCATAGCTAGTTCCTCCTTGAGATTAGATAATTTATTGAAGTAAATTAAATTTTATTATAGAAATTAAATATTTATACTGCGAATGTATCAAAAAAAATTGGTAAAACATTTAATTTTAATAAAAATGCAATAAAAAATTCAAGATTTTTTTTTAATTCTCTTTAAATAGATTTTTTTTCTTCTTTTTTACTAAAAACAGAGTGGTATTTCCTTTTTTAAAGCTTACTTTTGTAAGATTTTTAATTTTGAAAAAAAAATGACGCTTAGTTGCTTAGAAATAGAAGACAAAAAAACAGGCTTAGCGCTTTATGATTATCAGAAAGAAGCTATTGATAAAATATTCGACCGTTTAAAAAACTATCCTGAAGGGCATAACTTCCTTTACCAGCTGCCAACCGGCGGAGGCAAAACTGTAATTTTTTCAGAGATTGCCAAGCGATATATTAAAGATTTAGGAAAAAAAGTGCTCATCCTTACACATAGGATTGAACTTTGTGGTCAAACTTCTGAAATGCTTAATGAATTTGGTGTTAAAAATAAGATTATCGATAGTAAAGTAAAGACCTTACCCAACCAGGATGAGTATATGTGTTTTGTAGCAATGGTTGAAACATTAAACAATAGGTTACAGGATGATCAGTTGGAAATGGAAAATGTTGGTTTAGTTATTATTGACGAAGCTCATTATAATTCATTTCGAAAATTATTTCAATTTTTTGGTAAAGCATACATACTAGGTGTTACAGCTACACCATTGAGTTCAAATATTAAACTTCCAATGAATGAAAATTACAGTGAACTCATTGTAGGCCATTCCATTTCATCTTTAATTGAAAAAGGTTTTCTGTCCAAGGCTAATACATATAGTTTTGATGTAAATTTAGGTTCCTTAAAAATTGGAATTGATGGCGATTATACAGTAAGCTCGTCAGAATTGTTATACTGCAATTTTATAATGCAGGAGAAATTACTAAAAGCATATGAAGAAAAATCAATAGGGAAGAAAACTTTAATATTTAATAACGGAATCAATACTTCCAAGCAGGTTTATTCACTTTTTATTAATGCGGGATACGATATTCGTCATTTGGATAATACTAATAGTGAGCAGGAGCGAAGGAAAATACTATATTGGTTTAAGAATACCTCTGATGCAATTCTTACATCCGTTGGGATTTTAACAACTGGTTTTGATGAGCCGACCGTAGAGACTATTATATTAAATAGGGCTACTAAATCGCTTACTTTATTTTATCAAATGATAGGTAGAGGATCCCGAATATTGCCCAACAAATCGGAATTTACAGTAATAGATCTTGGAAATAATGCATTGCGATTTGGGTTGTGGGATTCTTATGTTGATTGGCATGCTATTTTCAGGTCTCCCGACTATTATTTGCAAAATCTTTCAAATGACATTGAAATTGAACGTCAATTTAAATATGTTATGCCAACTGAGTTACGCGAAAAATTTAGCAAGTCGGAATGTGTTTATTTCAATATAAAAGAAGAGTACGCATTAATTACCAAACATGGTTTTCGTCCTAAAGTAACAATTGATCGTTCTATTGAACAACATGCTAAAATTTGTTGTGAGAATAGTAACGACTATTTTGAGGCTATAGAACTAGCTAAACTATTGGAAGAGGATATTAAATACAGGGTAAAACGATATACTTATTGTATATGTAAATGCACCGATAACTACGTTAATTGGCTACAGGAGGATTATAAACGGAAACTCAATATAAATTTGAATCAGAAATTTGTAAGAATAGAAAGTAATGTATAGGAAATTATTGTTCCTGATTATTAATTTAATTATTTTTTGCTTCTGTTTTTTATTTTAAACTCTTCAATTAGCTGTTCATCCGTTTTACCAAAATTTTTGATTGCTAGTTGAGCATCCCTAGAACAGTTTGTGTTAGGATACTTAGCGATTACTTTTTCATAAATTAGCTTAGCTCCAGCATCATCGTTCATAAAATTGTCTAATAAAAAGCCCTGTAAATACAAACTTTCCATAACATATTTAAAGTTAGGATATTTACTTGTAATAGTTTGATATTGAATTAATGCTTGCTTGTATTTTTTTGATCCAGTAGCAATGCTGCCAGCTTTAAATAAATAATTAGCGGATAGGGAGTCGTTAGGGAAAAACATGGCATAATCGGCATACACTTTAATCGCATGTCTGGCAGACGAATCATTTATTTCGTCAGATTTCATCAAGTTTATTTCCATCAATTTCAAATGATCAATATATTGATTTCGATGATTCAACTGCTCTCCGGTATAAGATGCATATTGATCTGCATTATTATTACCACAGGCTGCTATAAATAAAGTTGCAATTCCAATTAAAAACAGTTTAAAATTTCTTATAATTTTCGACATGATAATTTTTGATTAAAAAATTTGGGTAAGTGAAGATATGTTGAATTATTTAATTTTATAAAAAAAAACGGGAAAAATTAGGCTCTTTTTAATATTTTTTTAAAATATTATTTATTTGGAAAACGCATTTTATAGCCTGTTTTTATTTTACCTTTTGATATATCAGTAAGTTTACCTTGTAATAATCTTCGACGCAAAGGGCTAATTTTATCGGTAAATAATTTGCCTTCAATATGGTCGTATTCATGCTGAATAACTCTGGCAATGATGCCTTCATACGTTTCATCAAAAAAGTTGAAATTTTGATCCAAATATTGAATGCGTATTTTAGGTTTACGTATAACATCTTCACGTATTTTTGGAATACTTAAACAGCCTTCATTAAATACCCACTCCTTACCCTCTTCTTCTAATATTTTCGCATTAATAAATACTTTCTTGAAATTAGAAAGCAAATTGTGTTCTTCGGCTGAAAATTGATCGTCCTCATCATCATTTTCTCCCTTTTCAGTAAATGGTTTTGTTTCAATGATAAATAAACGGATAGATTTACCAACTTGCGGAGCTGCAATGCCCACACCTAATGCTGTATGCATAGTTTCGAACATATTGGTAATAAGATCATGTAATTCGGGGTATTCATTAGTTATTTCTGTTCCTACTTTACGTAAAACAGGATCACCATATGCTATAATCGGTAATATCATTTTTAATTATTTGTTAATACAAGCTAATTTAGTAAACACCTAATTATTAAAATAAAAATTTCACAAAAAATATTAAAAATTGCCCACAATAAAGTATTAATACTTAGCAATTATTAAACAATATAAAATGAATGCATAATTAAAATAAACATTTGCTATTTAATTTGGCTCAAATAACTTTGCAAAATAATAGTTGCACTAATTTCATCTACTAAATCTTTATTCTGCCTAGCTTTTTTTTTTAAGCCGCTATCAATCATCGTTTGAAAAGCCATTTTTGAAGTAAATCGTTCATCCATTCGTTCTACTTTTATAGTTGGAAAGGTCCGTTTTAAATAAACTACAAAAGGATTTATAAACCTAGCAGCATCAGAGGGTTCATTATTAAGCCGCTTTGGTTCTCCTACAACAATACATGATACCTCTTCTTTTAAAAAATAATTTTTCAAAAATTCAATTAAATCTTTTGAATGAACTGTTGTTAAGCCAGTAGCAATAATTTGAAAAGGATCAGTAACAGCAATACCAACACGCTTACTACCATAATCAATTGCCATTATTCGAGCCATTGTACAAAAATAATAAAAAAACATTGACAAATAATACTCTAATTTTTGAAAATGGGAACCATAGCTTTAATTTGTTAATGCAATGCGAATAAAAAAAATAAATTTATTATGGCATTAAATATAAAAAATGATACTATTTATTAGTGAACAAAAACAAGGGAAATAAAATTTTTAGAGTAATTCAGCTAATTTAGAAATTTCTCATTTTTTTCTCATTTTCTAGCTTATCAATGCGTTTCACAATAGCGTCTAGGTTACGAAAATGAATGTACGCTTTTCGGTATTTGCCTACTTCAAAAGCAGGAGAGCCCATAAGAATTTCTCCTTTTTTTAAATTATTTTTTGAAATACCTGACTGTGCGCTTATCATAGTATTATCAGCAATTGAAAGGTGACCAATTATTCCAACTTGCCCACTTAACATGCAGTTTTTACCAATTTTTGTAGATCCCGCAATTACGCATTGAGCAGCGATATAAGTGTTTTCTCCTACTTCTACATTATGAGCAATATGGATAAGATTATCAAATTTCACTCCTTTATGCAAAATTGTAGAACCTAATGTTGCTCTATCAATAGCGCAATTAGCGCCAATTTCTACATTATCTGCAATAATCACATTTCCAATTTGAGGTATCTTTTGATTATCATTTTGAGGATTAAATCTAAATCCATCACTACCAATTACAGTACCTGAATGTATGATACAATCTTTTCCAATTTGCGTTTCGGAATAAATTTTGACTCCCGCAAATAAAGTGGTATTGTCACCAATAATTACATTTTCGCCAATATATACCTGGGGATAAATTTTTACATTATTACCTATTTTTGAATTTTCACCTATCACAGCAAATTCCCCTAAATAAATATTGTCTCCTATAATAGCACTTTCCGAAATAAAAGCATGTTTTGAAATGCCGGATTTATTTAGCTTCACCTGGTTATACATCTCGAGCAACTTAGCGAAAGCTCTTTCAGCACTATCAACTCTTACGAGTGTTGCAGAAACAGGGGCATTTAAAACTAGATCTTTATTAACAATAACTAAAGAAGCTTTTGTAGAATAAATATATTGAGTGTATTTTGGGTTAGCCAAAAATGAAATAGCCCCCTCCACACCTTCTTCTATCTTTGCTAATTTAGTGATCTTAACTGTTGGATCTCCTTCAATTTGTCCGTTTAAAAGATCAGCTATTTGTTGGGCAGTAAATTCCATTTTGTACGATTTTCATTAATTATTATTCACCTGAAAAAAATTTGACAATTGTAAATTTACCAATTTTATTAGAATGCTAACTTTAAGAGTTTAGGTTTTGGGTATTAATTACAAAAATTAATTATTGGGAAAACCGCCATTTACCGATTTTTTAACTGCATTAATATCACAGTCGGATAATTTATTAATATTCTTCGGCATTGCATAGAATCCAGCCCAATAATCTAAAGATCCAATTAATTTATTGCCAGCAATTGAAGCAGAAACGCCACTATAACTCGATAAATTAAAACCTCACCTGTATTACTACTATTGTGACAACCGACACACCACAGGTTAATTAGAGGGTTAACCCGGCCTGAATAGGTATAATTAGTGGTATCGCAATTTGAACAACTGGAAGAGTTTTTAGCGCCCATCTTTATCCATATTTTGATAAAGGTAACATCTATGGGATCTAATTTTTGTCCGACCGGCATTGAAGGATTATTAGCCTTTATTTCATTATAAATTTTACTTTCAAGGGATGATTGGGTCTTATTCCTTCCATAATGTACGCTTATTTGGTCAAATCAAAGCCTCCCTCATGATCTGAAGAGTTATGACAACCATTCATACTGCATTTAGATACTGGAATGGGTAAAATATTTTATTGAAAATATACATCTGGATTATAAACATTACTTGTGCATGCTGAAAAAAAAATGGCTACAAAAGTAAGTAGAGAAATGATTTTAAATTTTATAAGAAAGGTATTCATTATTAAGTCGTTCAGCATTAAATATTGTTTGTAAAAAGAATAATGATATTTAACATCATTGAAATTTGAAAAATTATTTTCAATTATAAATTCAAAAGGATTTATTAAATTAACAAGAAGTTTATTTGGTGAAATATCATAAAACTAACTAGTAAAGTAAAAATTTCAATCCTATTAACCTTTCGTATTAAGAACTTCTATGATAAATTTATACATGAAATTCAGTTTTTCTTTTTTCAATAATATATAATAATTATTAATTCAGTATTATTTTTGGTAATTCTGTTGAAATACTATTTTGAAATGCTAATTTATAAAATTCAGGTTCCATAAAACGAATCAAAGGAAAAGAAGATAAAATATCATTAACCATCATTTCCGTAGGGGCAGATACTGTAATCCAAAGCAGAGAATGATCAACTGCTAATGCATATTGAAGAATAGTTCCCTGGTCCATTAATTCGTTTATTCTTGCACGTTGTTTAGGAATTAATGAGATAAATTCTTTGGTTAATTCCTTCGGCAATTGAATTGTAATCATAAATGTGTTCATAGTTCTTAATTTTTAAATGAATACTATTTTTTTACTATTCAAAATAAAATTTTATTTTAATTTTTATTTTAATTGTTTTCTATGTTAATATTTGCTGCCATTGATAAATTCTTCATTTTTTTAATTGTAGCAATTCCAAATATTTTTCTGTTTTATTTTCCGTTTTTATGCTTTACGTTTTTTAAATTAAATGCAATACAGATGAGTATTTTATTTTTTAAAAATCTACTTTTTAAAAATTCCAATTCTATAAAAAACAGAAATATTTATAAACTTGCAATAAATTATTTTATATAAACTCCAATAAAATCAAATAAATCTAATGTAAAATACGAGTTTAAATTTTAATTAACTAATAATTAAACTAGAAATAAGCAATATTTTACAATAAAATAAGAGTAGACAGAAAATAATTTCAATTTTTAGAAATTATTTTAAAATATAAATTACTGATTTTTAATTAATTAGATATTTGAATGGAAATAGTATAGGAACAGTTAAGTCTGCGGATATATTTATTATTATTTTTACCCTCAAACATAAATATATGATTAAGAATAAAAAAGTAGTTGTTGTTTTGCCAGCTTATAATGCTGCGTTAACGCTAGAGAAAACATATAATGAAATTCCATTTGATATAGTAGATGAAGTAGTTTTGGTAGATGATATGAGCAAAGATGATACTGTGGAAGTAGCAGCACGTATTGGGATTAATCATATTATTAAACATACTAATAATAGAGGTTATGGTGGAAATCAGAAGTCATGCTATGATAAGGCGCTAGAGCTAAATGCAGAAATTATAATTATGGTTCATCCCGATTATCAGTATACACCATTGTTAATTCATTCGATGGCTCATATAATAGCAAATGATTTATACCCGGTTGTTTTTGGTTCAAGGATTTTAGGTAAGGGTGCATTAAAAGGAGGTATGCCAATTTATAAATATTTATTTAATCGATTTTTAACTTTTTCGCAAAATATTTTAATAAATCAAAAACTTTCTGAATATCATACTGGTTACCGTGCTTTTTCTCGTAAAGTATTGGAAACAGTAAATTACGAGGCAAATAACGATGATTTTATTTTTGATAATGAAATGATTTCTCAAATTTTTATGGCAGACTTTGAAATTGCTGAAATAACGTGTCCAACAAAATATTTCCCAGATGCATCCTCCATAAATTTTAGCCGCAGTATGAAATATGGTTTAGGTGTTCTTCGTGTATCATTTACACATTTTTTCTATAAATTGGGATTGAATAAATCTAAGATATACCTTAAAAAATAAGAAGTATTTTTAAAATTTTTGTAATTATTTAGTGATACCAAAAATTTAAATAAATAGGAAGGGGTAGGGGAGTGGGAAGCTAGATTTTTTTATTTCCCATATACTCCAAAAGTATTTTTTAAAATTAAATTTAGCAATTAAGCCTTTACGTTTAATTCACTAAATACTTTATCGGCCTTGAATTTTTTTGCAGCTTTACCTTTTCGAATAATTTTGATGTGAAGGATAGTATCCCCTTGAACAGTAGCATTTACAATATCTTGCCCGCTTATTACGTGTCCAAAAACAGTATGCTTCATATCCAGCCATGCTGTAGCTACATGAGTAATAAAAAATTGAGAACCATTAGTTTTAGGACCAGAATTAGCCATAGCTAAAATTCCAGGACCAGAAAATTTTAATTCTGGCACACATTCATCTTTAAACATATAACCAGGAGACCCCATTCCATTGCCTAATGGATCACCACCTTGTATCATAAAATTAGCTATAACACGATGGAATTTTAATCCATCATAAAATGGTATACCAATAGTTTTTGCATTATTTTTAATTTTCCCTTCGGCTAAGCCCACAAAATTAGCAACAGTTAAAGGTGTTTTTTCCATCTCCAACTGAACTAATATTTTACCTCTGTTAGTTTCTATTTCTGCATAAATACCCTTTTCTAATTTTATTTTCTTTTCTTTAACAGCAAAGCTATTTATAGATAGTAAAGCTAATAAAATGGCCAATATTGATTTTTTCATAATGCAATTAAATTTAAATATGAGTTTCATGTAATTTATTATTTATTTGATATAATATTCTTTATTGTAATAGATAAAGTTCAATGAAATTAAATTATTTAGCCCGTTTTACTTCCTTCATTAATTCACATTTATTACAGGCTTCTTTTTTTTTAATAACCACATAAATATAGTAAATAATATAAGCCACAGCAATAGTTAAAATTATATAAACGGCTATTTGTTGCAGCATTAATTCAAGTTTAAAAATTTTTAATAATAAAGAAACTTAGCATTTAATGACAAATGTATAAATAAAATATTTCAATTTAAAGCTGTAAATATTTTTAGAGACATTTTATAATGTGCTTTTAGTTAAACCAATTCTAATATTTTAATTAGTTTCTTGCTAATTCAGCAGTTAATTTGCTATAATCTATTTTAGAATTATGCCTAGGGTCACGAGGGATTCTTTTTATAAAAATAAGATCTTTAAAAGAAATATCCAAATCATAAATTATATTTTTTACGGAATTTTTCAATGATGCGTCATTTAATTCGATAATGGCTGTTAATTTTTTATTTAGGATAAGAATTGTGCCTAACTCAACTCCATCAATAGTTTGGAAATAATTTTCATAAATAAAAGGAGAAATTATTTCAGTATCTTTATAAATAAGCGTTGCGCACCTTCCAGTTAAAAATAATATTCCGCTATCATCGATATAACCGCTATCACCTGTTCTATGCCAACATTTATCTTGAATAAAAATTTTATTTCTTTTCAATGCTTGATCGTTATTAAAGTATTCACTAAGAACATGGTCCCCTGTAACAATTATTTCGCCAATTGTTCCAAATTCTAATTCCAAGTTGATTAACTCATCCAAGGATTTTATTGAAATATCTTGATCAATAATCTTAATTATTTTTACTTGGACAGATTTATCTGGTTTACCTACTTTCAATCCTTGAGAAAGAATTTTATCTTTTTCAGTTATAAGATTATGAACATTAATGGAACTTATAGGCTCTGCTTCAGTGGAGCCATAAACTACTTCTATTGCAGCCATTTTGAAAGCAGCATTGTATGTTTTGGCTTCGCTTGGGAATACAGGAGCGCCACCAGTAAATATTTTTTTTATTTCGGGAAGTATTATTTTTCTTTTTATTATATATTTAGAAATTTCTTTAACAAAAAATGGTGAAGCAATAATACGATTTACAGCATGTTTTTTTAATTGTACTATAATTTTTTCTGGTTGAAGAGAATTAGGTTTGCTTATTTTATAGTCAGCAATAACTGAAGTAGATCCTGTCCCCAGATTTATTAATAGCACTATTGGCAATACAGGCATATCTATTTCACTTTCAGAAGGTTGGATTTTTTCAATTAATGCATTGAATTGATTTTCAAGAAAACCATGGGTGCGTTTTGCTGCTTTTGGTGTACCTGTGCTGCCTGTGGTAAAAGTAATTAATGCCGTGTCCTCTCTTTTTGTAGGGGCAAATGTGTAGTTGGAATTAATTTTTGAATACTTGAGACCAAGTTTAATTGGTATTTTTCTTAATTCAAATGAAAACCATGAAAATATGCGTGCTTTTAAAATCCCAATAAATACCTTGCAGTTAGCTACTTTGCAACATTCTTCCATTCTCTTTTTACCTACCCACTCGTCAAGAAAAACTGCTGTTGCTCCTATCCTAAAAAGGGCAAGAACTATACGATACAAATCAATACTCATAGGAATAAATACCATGGCTCTGTCGCCTTTTTTAATTCCTTTACTGAGGAAATAATTGGCAGTTTCTGTCACTTGATATTCTAACTCTTTAAAAGAAATATTTTTATTCTGATAAATTATTGCAGTTTTTTCAGGATATTTTTTTGCAGACTCGTAAAATAAATTTACAATATTAAATTGCTCAGATTGACTTCCCATACAATGCGTAATTTTTATAAATATTTCCAGCAAAATTTTTAGAAAGTGCGGTTGATGTTCCAACTTCTAATATAAATGCATGAATAGAAGATTTGTAACCTTGTTCTGCGGCTTTTCTATAAATTAAATTACCAATAACATGTCCTAATCCAGTCCATTTTTTATCAGGATGTCGGGCACCAGTTTTAGCAATTAATGATTTTTCATTGGTATTAAAAAAATCTGTGAAGAATAAGAAATAACCAATAATATTATTGGTTTCGTCCTCGGCAATAATCACAAAATCAGGATTTAATATATTTTTTGTTGCTTTATATTTATTTATAAAAGTAGCTTCGCTTATTGGTGTGTATAAAAAATTTGATTTAAAGACAAGCGAATTAAATTTATATAATTTTATTAATTCGTTTTCAAAATCAGCTAAATTAATATTTCGAAAAGTTACCCCTAACTGTTCAAATTCCTTTTCCCTTTTCAATACTTCGGGTTGATTAAAAATAAAACTATTATCAATACTGGAATAATAATTAGAAATAATTTCTAAGCCTGAATTTAAAAAATGATCGTTATAATATAAATGATGATAAGGCTCTAAAAAAAAGTTAGGATAATTGTGATGCTGGCTAAACCTGTAATTATCCCAAGTACTACCATTCATGGGGCCTATTATATACTCAGCTCCTATTTTTTTTGCTTCAAAACAAATAAAATTTAATAACTGGGATGAAATTATTTTATCATTTATCGATTCATAATTTCCAATACAAAATGATTTTTTCATTTTATATTTCAAATGTGGGTTATTATATAATGCAGCGCGTGCCAATGCTTTCCCATTAACAGTTAAAACATAACATGCTTCCAGAAATTCAATATTTATTGAATCAGGAAGTTTAAATCTTAAACTATCTGAAGGATAAATTTCAATGGGTAATTTTTCAAACAAATGAAAATTTTCATCCTCTGGCATCGTGGATATTATTTTTATATCATCCATTATTATTTAAGTATGTAACATATTAAGAGCGACAAGTAATAATATTGTGGCAAGTGGAATAGTAATATTATCAAATCCTTTACTACTAATAGCTTCAGTAATTGCTGTGAATAAAGCTATTATAAGAGAGTTTATAAAAAATAACCACATGAAATTATTTTTATTCATCACAAAATAAAATATAAAACAGAGTATAAAGGCGCTAAGAAAAAACATTGAAGAACCCCAAAGGGTTTTATTATCCCCATTAATTATATATTTTCCCTTGGGCCATTTTCTGCCAGTAAGGGCTGCAATAGGGTCGCAGATAGCGAGTATAAGTATTGGCAAATAAAAAAACAAGTAATTTTGTTCGTAATAGTCATATGCTAAATAGCAAGTATAAACCGAAATTGGATAAGAAATACTTCCATAAGATTTTCTATCAATTGCATTAATTGATGGCATTAAATTGAATTTTAAACTTATAATTAGAATAAAAGCAAAAGAAGCGCATAGTGATAATACAAACCAATGATTTCCGAGCATTATGGGGAAAAGCATTGTGATAGCTCCTGTGGTAAAATGAACAAATTTTCTGGTTAGCTCAACTTTCACTTTAAATTTATGATAAAGTACTTCTGCTAAAAAAAACAGCAATAAAAATAACCCAGAAAGAATAATTGAATTAATAATTTCTCTACTCATTTTATTTTATCTACAATAAATTTATTATAAAAAAATCCTTTATCAATAGCTGTTAATTCATTTGAAAGTTCTTCTTGGTATATTACCTTTTCAGGGAAAATTTCCGAAATTTTTCTAGGTACCATCAGATTCCAATATGCCAGACTGCCATCTTGTTCAGTTCCATTAATTAATGTTTCAGAAGTTTGTTTGAAAATGTTAGCATCCATGTATTCGAATATATTAGAAAGATTCATGCAATTAAATTTACCAAATTCATTAATTGCAGATTGTGCATAACCTTTTTTTATTTTCAAATTATTGATGTTTGTTTTTATTATTTCGAATTTTTCCCTTTGAAGATAATTAGGTAATAAATCACCAAAATTTCCTCTAAGGTTAAAATGGAGAATGAAATTTTTTTGCGCTTCTATTGATTGCAGATGCATCCCGGCTTTATTATAAATGTAATCAGAAACAGAAACTTTTACTTCTTTCAAAAACTCAGGATCTCTACCAAATTTACCCATTACATATTTGCTAAAAAAAAGTTTAAATAACAGTCTCCATCTCCATGAATTCCACTTCTCATTATAAAACAATTCCTGTTCTTTCTGAGTTTTAAAATTAAATAATTCAGCAGTTTTTTTACTGGAATGTATCCATGGTAAAATTTTTGAACTAAACAATTTGAAATATTTTTCAAATTTTCCCTGATAGATAATACCTGAAATAATATGTTCTATATTTTTCTCCCAATAGGCTTTTGCTTCTGCGCTCAAGTCATTTTTAAGAGAATTAAAAACTTCCTTTCTATTATTGGACAAATTAAATCCAAGAAATTGAAGCATCTCCTCATACGATAATTTTTTAAAACATAATTTTTTAAGTTCAATCAAATATAGTTGCGTATCATTTACATCTATAGCAACTATTAATTCAGGATTGGAGGCAAGCAAAGAAAAACTGTTATCACCAGCAGAGCCAATGGAAAGTATTTTATTCCCTTGCTTTGGTGAAAGTCCTTTTATCAGAATATCAGCATCTTCCCAACAATTTGCATAACGTATTATTTCGAAATCTACGCGCTCAATTAAATCTTCTTCCATAATTTATTTATCAGAGTAGGTTAAAAAGAATCATTTTTTTAGCCTAAAATCTGTTATATTTTATTTATAATTTTTAT
>CAMBDK010000083.1 GCA_945865315.1 Chitinophaga pinensis
GTATATTTTTTTCATGGCTTTAAGTATTAATTGTTTCCAATCGCTAAATTAAATATTAATTTTTAATAAACAAATATAAGTTGATAAGTTTTTGTATGTTTTTAAAATGATGAGTAATATCATCCTTTGGTAATTTTTTTTCAAAACAATGAAAGGGGGATGGTATAATATTATTTCAATATAATGTTTGTTATTCTTGTAAATTAATTTAATTTTTGTGTTGTAAAGCCTCTAAAATAAATGGTTTTAGGTTGCTGCTGTTAGGTTGTAAAGGTAGTTTTTAAAAAGGAAATTATAAAATTATAATTAACAATTGCTGATTGAAGTTTTCTAAATAAATCTGCAAATTAAATGGTTGAAAAACTGTGTGTTTTTTTTTGTCATGATACCCTTCGGTGGTTCTACAGCCGCTCACCACAGGCTCGTTCAGGACAGGCTCCAGAAACAAAAAATCAAGAACAAACGATTCCTCCCCACCAGCAAGCCTGCATGGCGTTTGTTCATTCCTCACGTGCGTTTTTATAAAGGTTTTTTTTGCAAAAAAAATGAAATCATCTGTTTGTATTAATAAATCTGTTTTGTCGAAATTATTTTGAAAGCTTCACTAATATTAATGCAGCGAAAGAAATTAACGGTATTTTATATCTACAGATTTATAGATTAATCGCATTGGATTTTGCATTTTATCAGTACCCTTAAGCCTGCTTTTTTTGTATATAACTAATTCCATCCCCATCAGTTTAGGGTTTTTGGTATTGGCATTCCACAGTTTTATTTCTCTCAATAGCAATTGTTTTTCTGCTATTAAATCTTTTTTATTCCTACCCTTTTTAAGTGTTAAATAGCTAAAAAGATGCTCTTGCACCTTCGAGTAAAACAGTGATTTCCCCAAAGGCAATCCATTAAAAACAGATACGGTATCCTTGTTTTTGGTAATAGCCTCCAGCTGCATGTACCCTTTTTCTGAAGGCGGGTCGGGTGAATATAAATGCCAGTATTGTGTAAAAAAAGTATACTGGGGCAGAAGTGTATGATTAAATGTACCAAACATTTTATCAAGATTAAAAAATGTTATTAAGTGTTTCATTCTGTCCTTTGTATCGCTGGCATTGGTTTGCGAAAGGTTGCTGAAAAGTATCATACAACAAAGTAAGATAGCAATAATTTTTTCGGCAGCAAAGCGTTTATAAAATAATTGTTTTGCAATATTCAATAATGGCGCTTGTAATTTTTGCAGCCTGGTATTAATTTTCTTTGCCTTATCCTTATTAAGTATGGGCTTCCCCTCTACATTTATGAAACTTTTTTTATTGCTTAAATACCCTTTCAATAAATTATATAGCCGATGGGACTTTAGTTTTTGTTTGAAGGATAAAAAAATAACTTTGGAAGGATGGCTATGCTGTTTTTCTTTATATTTTTTTATAAAACCAAATAGGCTATCCCAAAAATAGGATGGTAATAACAAAAAAGATACTGCTGTGGCTACATATTTAAAATTTCCTACATCAGCAAACAGGGAGATACCCCAATGTAAAAAAAATATTAAAAATGCTGCCAAAAACCGCAATCCTTTATTTTTAAAAGGAAAGAAAAGGATGGCTAATAATGCAATTTCTATTGCCAGGGTGAAGTATGTTAAAAATACAAGTACCCATCTAAGGCTGAGGTGATGTAGCAGCCATGCTGCCAAACTAGTTGCTTTAGCTGTTTCATTCAAAAAACTTTCCACCGCCTGCCCACTCATCCATAGAGCACCATTTTTGGAAATGCCATTATAAAAATAAATAATGCCAATCTGAAAAATTAAGGCGTAAGCAATAGGCGATTTCCACTCGAACATATCCTTATTATTGTAATTCAAGGGATAATGAAAAATATTTTTTATGCTTCCCCAAAAACTTAATCTTGTGCCTGCCTCATCAATACTGCTGCTGGGGGTGTCAATGATAGTATTTGTAATGGTATTTGTATTATTGAAAATACTGAAATAGGTCCTGTGTGGGACTATGGCAAGCCAAAATAACATAACAGCGGCATACATTTCCCATCCAAAATATAAAATGCTATACCTGTTAAAAAAAAGGTACATAAGAATAACACCTGTTATAGCCATCAGGCGGGAATAAAAGCCGATAGACAGTAGCAGCAGCACTGTAATAATAAGGTAAATAAAAAATAGCATGGCAGCATCCGACTGTAAATAAAAAATGCAGGAAAATCCTTTGTAATAAGCCATGTATTCAGTGGCATAGGCATTTCCCAGCACGCCAGTTTCCGGACTATAGATAGCTTTGAAATTACCCAATACGCTGAAACAAAATTCAAGAGCAATAAATAAGGAAAGCGAAATTCGGAATGCAGCTATTGACCTCAAGTCAATACCATAAATATTTTTCATCATTTTATATTTATTGCTTTTTCTTTAAATAATATTAACATTTTTTATTTTTCAGAAAGGCTTTGAATAGCTAAATAGTGTCTGTCCATATAGTCGAGAGTCTGATTCATAATGTTCAAGTTCGAGGCTTGCGAAGTTTTGAAAATCAAGGAGTTTGATTTTGCAAATGACTGTTTTCAAAACAAGTATAACGATGAAATTGGACATTATGGACAGACTCTAATTATATAAATTTTAAATTATTTTTTAGTTGATCGATATTAATATTTTTTTTTATTTCATATTTAAATTATTAGATTTGTTCGACAATAGTATTTAATAATTTATTATTTTTAAAATCCATGCCTATATATCATAAATTGGGAAGTTTTCCTTCCAAACGACATACTTTTTTTGAGAAACCTACTGGTGGTTTTTTTTATGAACAGTTATTTGGAACCGAAGGTTTTACTGGTCATTCTTCCTTATTATATCATGTTCATCGTCCTACACAGGTAAAAGAAATAATTAAATCATATAACGTGGCACCCAAAATTGCCATTGATAAAAATATTAAATCATTATTATTAAAAGGATTTGACCTTAAAGCTGCTGATGATTTTTTGGATAGCAGAAAGGCCTTACTTGTAAATAATGATTGTATCATTGGTTTAGCAGCACCTCGCTATTCTATGAAAGATTATTTTTATAAAAATGCGGATTCAGATGAATTACTATTTGTTCATAAAGGGAAAGGTACACTGCGCACCTTTATGGGTAATATTCCATTTGAATATGGCGATTATTTAATTATTCCGCGCGGTATGATTTATCAGATGGAATTCGATACTACCGATAACCGTTTGTTTTATGTTGAATCTCATGCCCCCTTTTATACACCCAAACGATACAAAAGTTCATCCGGTCAACTATTGGAACATTCTCCATTTTGCGAGCGTGATTTTAAATTGCCTCAGGATTTAGAAACGCATGACGAGAAGGGTGATTTTATTATCAAAATAAAAAAAGAAAATATGATTCATGAAATAGTATATGCCTCTCACCCTTTTGATGTAAAAGGATGGGATGGATATAATTTCCCCTATGGCTTTAGTATTCATAATTTTGAACCCATAACAGGTCGTATTCACCAACCGCCACCTGTACATCAAACTTTTGAAACAGCTACATTTGTTGTATGCTCCTTCGTCCCTCGTCTTTATGATTACCATCCAAGGTCAATACCTGCACCATACAATCATAGCAATATAGATAGCGATGAAGTTTTATATTATGTAGATGGTGATTTTATGAGCCGCAATAATATCCAACAAGGATTTATTACCCTGCACCCAAAAGGTATTCCTCATGGGCCCGCTCCTGGTGCTATGGAAAGAAGCATAGGGCATAAAGAAACACAGGAGTTAGCTGTGATGGTGGATACTTTCCGAACACTAATGGTTACAGAAGAAGCAATGGGAATTGATGATGGGAAATATTATAAAAGTTGGGCAGAGTAGTTTCTTTTTTTTGGAAATAGTCTGTTTTGTTTTTATCCTTTTTTTTTGAAGTTTATATATTTCTAATAAAAAAATCAAAATTTATATCAAACGTTGATGCAATAGTATGATTTTCAAAATTTTGAAATTATAAATGCATCAATTTATTAGTGGAACTTTAAAATTGTAAAATTATTTTTATCTTTGTTTTCCAATAAAAAAAATATGAAAAATATAAGACACAATTGGACAATAGCAGAAATTTTAGAAGTATATAATACTCCCTTGCTTGAATTAATTTATAAAGCTCAAGAAATTCATCGTGAATTTAATGTAGCAAGTGAAGTTCAAGTTAGTTCGCTATTGTCAATTAAAACAGGCGGATGTGCTGAAGATTGCAGCTATTGCCCTCAGGCAGCTCGTTATAATACAGGTATTGAGGTCCATAAATTAATGACCGTTTCTAAAGTATTGGAGGCTGCTGATATAGCAAAAGCTGGTGGTGCATCACGGTTATGTATGGGAGCCGCATGGCGTGAAGTAAGAGATAACCGTGATTTTGATAGGGTATTGGAAATGGTAAAAGGTGTAAATGAAAAAGGCATGGAAGTATGTTGCACCCTCGGTATGCTTTCTGAATCACAAGCACAAAAACTTTCCGATGCTGGCTTATATGCCTATAACCACAACTTAGATACCTCTGAAGATAGCTATAAAAAAATTATAACTACCCGTACCTATGATGATCGTTTGGATACAATAAAGAATGTACGTAAAGCTAAGGTAACTGTGTGTTCGGGAGGTATTATTGGTTTGGGAGAAACAGTGGAAGATCGTGTGTCGATGTTAAAAACATTGTCATCAATGGAAATTCATCCTGAATCGGTGCCTATAAATGCCCTGGTTCCTGTTGCAGGAACACCATTAGAAAATCAACCATTGGTTCCTATCTGGGATATGGTGCGTATGATTGCCACTACAAGGATTGTAATCCCTCAAACGGTTGTTCGACTTTCTGCAGGGCGCACTCAAATGAGCCTAGAAGGACAAGCGCTTTGCTTTTTAGCTGGTGCTAATTCTATTTTTGCTGGTGATAAATTATTAACAACTCCAAATCCTGATTTTAATTCCGATATGGAAATGTTCAAATTGTTTGGATTAAATCCACGTAAAGCATTTAAAAAGAATGTAAAATATGTAGATTAGTGAATATTTAATTTATCACATAAGTAAAGCTTTCAAAATAATTTCGACAAAACAGATATATTAATAAAAGCAAATGTTTTCATTTTTTTGCAAAAAATATCTTTATGAAAACGCGCGTGAGGAAGGTACAAACGCGATGCAGTGTTGCAGGTGGGGAGGAATCGTTTGTTCTTGATTTTTTGTTTTTTTTGTATCAAGACAAAAGAAAAACACACAGCTGTTGAACCATTTAATTTGCGGATTTATTTCGAAAACTTCACTAAATTACATATTCAGAAAGTTAATTAATAAAATAAAAATATTTAAAAAACTAAAAATTGCTTTTCACCGCAAACAAATTTTTATCCAATTCTCTTGATAATCGATTGAATCAAAATGCGTTTCGCAAATTAGTTCTCAATAATAAGTTGATTGATTTTTGTAGCAACGATTATCTTGGTTTTGCAAGAAGCAATATAATACTTGACTTAACTGCTTTAGAGTTTTCATCCTATAATTTTCAACTTCCCATTCTTAATGGTTCCACAGGCTCTCGTTTATTAACAGGTAATTCTGATTATGTAGAATTTTTGGAAAAAAAAATTGCGACCTTTCACAACGCACCAGCCGGCCTGATTTTTAACTCGGGATACGATGCAAATTTAGGCTTGATATCTGCAATAGCGCAAAAAGGGGACACTATTATTTATGATGAATTAATTCATGCCTCTATTCATGATGGTATCAGGTTATCTTCCTCTTCGGCATTCAAATTCAGACATAATAATATTGTTCATCTAGAAGAACGCTTAAAAATTGCAAGTGGCGTTATTTATGTTATTGTTGAAAGTGTATATTCCATGGATGGGGATGTTTCACCTATTTTAGCAATTGTTGATCTTTGTAAAAAGTACCATGCTAATCTAATTATTGACGAAGCACATGCAACAGGAATTACTGTTAATATGGGTAAAGGAATGGTGCAACAATTAAAAATAGAACAGGATGTTTTTGCTCGTATTCATACTTTTAGCAAGGCATTAGGCGGCCATGGTGCAATTGTACTTGGCAGTGAGCTCCTCCGTAATTTTTTGATCAATTTTTCCCGCTCTTTTATTTATACTACGGCTTTGCCATTAAAAAGTCTGATAGCTGTAAATCAAGCCTATGAATTACTTCAAAATAGTAAGGATGTAATTTTAAAGTTACATGAAAATATTGCAATTTTTAAAAATCACCTTTCAGAAAATGTTAAATTTAATTTAATAAAAAGTGATAGCCCTATCCAATGTATAATAGTTAAAGGCAATGACAATGTTAAATTTCTTGCGGCAGCCATACAAAATGAAGGATATGATATACGTCCAGTATTAAGTCCTACTGTTTTAAAAGGGAGGGAGCGTTTGCGTATTTGTATTCATGTTTTTAATACTGCCTCTCAAATTCAAAATCTATGTGCTTTTTTAAATACCAATTTTTGATTTTTTATATTGCAAAAAAAAATAAGTAAAGCTTTCAAAATAATTTCGACAAAACAGATATATTAATAAAAACAGAGGTTTTCATTTTTTTGCAAAAATATGCTTATGAAAACGCGCGTGAGGAATGAACAAACACGATGCAGGGTTGCAGGTGTCGAGGAATCGTATGATCTTGATTTTTTGTTTCTTTTGTATCACGACAAAAGAAAAATACACAGTTTTTGAACCATTTAATTTGCGGATTTATTTCGAAAACTTCACCAAGGCATTGTAAAGAAATAAAGTGTACAGAATTGGCACATTAATTTTGTTCTTTTTTAAGGCGTAAATGAGGCGAATAGCCTTAGCTATTTAACGATTTTACAACGAAGAAAAAGGGCAAAAGAACAAGCCAAAATTTATAGGTTATTTCTTTACAATGCCTAAGCATTATATTTTATGACGATACAAGAAAGAGATAAAAATGCTGTGTGGCACCCATTTACACAATTAAAAACTGCTCCTTTACCTATTTCTATTGTAAAAGGGGAAGGGGCTTATTTTTATGATGATAAAGGCAATAGGTTCATTGATGCCATTGCCTCATGGTGGGTTAATTTGCATGGACATTGTCACCCTTATTTAACAATTAAAATTTCAGAACAATTACAAACACTTGAACATACACTTTTTTCTGGTTTTACTCATGAACCGGCTGTAAAATTAGCCGAAAGATTACTCGGTCGTTTACCCGATAATCAGTCAAAAATATTTTATTCAGATAATGGTTCTACTGCAGTAGAAGTAGCTCTTAAAATGGCATTTCAATATTGGAGCAATCAATCCATTAGTAAAACAAAAGTAATTGCTTTTGAAAACGGATATCACGGCGATACTTTCGGAGGAATGTCAGTTGGTGCAAGAAATGCTTTTAATCTGCCATTTTCGAAATTATTGTTCGATGTGATTCACATACCTGTTCCTATTCATGGACAAGAAAAAATATCCTTGAATTCCTTAAATAAAGCATTAGAACAGCATGATATTGCTTCTTTTATTTTTGAACCCTTGGTGCAAGGTGCCGGTGGTATGGTAATATATTCCCCTCAAGTATTGGATGAATTAATTTATAATTGCCGTCAGAAAAATGTAATTACAATTGCTGATGAGGTTATGACAGGTTTTGGACGTACGGGTAAATTTTTTGCAAGTGATTATTTGAATGAAAAGCCAGATATTATTTGTATGAGCAAGGGATTAACTGGAGGAGTTATGCCGCTAGGGGCAACAGCTTGCGCTCAATTTATTTATGATAAATTTTTAAGTGATGATAAATTAAAAACTTTTTATCATGGACACTCTTATACTGCCAATCCTACTGCTTGCTCGGCGGCTTTAGCTAGCTTGGATTTATTTGATAATCCCGACACTTTCGAAAATATTAATCGTATTACTGAGAGTCATAAGCGTTTCTTTTTAAAAATAAAGTTACATAAAGCTTTAATTGATGTTCGTCAATTAGGAACCATTATTGCCTTTGAAATAAAAACCGATGAAGAAACAAATTATTTAAATTCATTAGCTGGTAATATTTCTGATTTTTTTATTGCTCGTGGTATTATTATCCGTCCTCTTGGAAATGTTATTTATATTTTACCCCCATATTGCATTAGCAACAATGATTTAGATTATATTTATAAAACAATAGAGGATTTTTTGAATAGCTTATGATATATGTTCAATTCTAAAAAACAATTTGTATACATACTTTTGGCTGGTATTTTTATCACCAATGCTGTTGTAGCTGAATTAATTGGCGGCAAGTTGATACATATTGGGCCATTTATAATGAGTATAGGAATTATTCCTTGGCCCATCGTATTTTTAACTACCGATTTAATTAATGAATATTATGGGAAGGCTGGTGTTAGAAAGCTTTCTTTAATTACTGCATCATTAATTTCTTACGCTTTTGTAATTTTATTAATTGCCATTAAAATACCAGCAGCAGCAGGTATTTCTCCTGTAAGCGATTCGCAATTTTATGCTGTATTCGGACAAAGTTTATGGATAATTGTTGGCAGTATTATAGCATTTTTAACATCTCAGTATATTGATGTTTTTATTTTTTGGTTTTTGCGAAATAAAACAGGTGTTAAAATGATATGGCTCCGAACTACTGGTTCTACAATTGTTTCACAGCTGGTGGATTCTTTTTTAATATTAGGTATTGCATTTTGGTTGCCAGGGAAAATGACTACCGAAAATTTTATTAATGCTGCATTTACAGGTTATGTATTTAAGTTAATCATAGCAATTTTACTTACACCTCTTATTTATTTGGGACATTCTTTGATTAATAAGTATTTAGCTAAGGAGGAAGCCTATGAAATCATTCATAAATCTGCCGAAGGACCCTGAAAAATTAGTGAAAATACTTTTTAAAAAATGAAGGCAATTTCAATTTTTTATTGTTGGTTTAAAATATTTCTTATTTTAAGTTTTTTTTATTTTTCAATTCCTTTTTTTAGAAAAGCCTTTAGATTTAATAGATTTTTATTTTCGACTGATTTATATTCAATATAGGTATAATAGCATCTGTTAAATGTAAAGCTAAAATTACTAACAAAAAAAAGCATTTAAAAACAATCATTTTAAAAATTAAAATCGATTTAATTCTTAATAAAAATTATATGGTAAATAAATATGAAAACACTTCTGTATCATTAAAAGTGAGTAGGGTAGAGGCTGAAATAATTACTATTGGAGACGAAATTTTAATTGGTCAGATAGTGGATACAAATTCTGCTTTCATTGCTTCTTTACTTAATATGACGGGAATTGTTGTTAAACAAATTACATCTGTTTCTGATGAAAAAAATCATATAAAAAATGCATTGGATGAGGCCCAAAAACGTGCAAATGTTATTTTTATTACCGGTGGTTTAGGCCCTACCAAGGACGATATAACTAAAAAAACATTATGTGAATATTTTAATACTGCTTTGCGTTTTGACGAAGCCGTGTTTAGTGATTTAATAAGAATATTTACTGCCTATGGTAAGGAAGTAACACCCACAAATCGATTGCAGGCAGAAGTGCCAGAATTATGTACCGTTATTCGAAATCATAATGGTACAGCGCCAGGCATGTGGTTTGATGTAAATGGAAAAATTTTTATTTCTATGCCTGGTGTACCATTTGAAATGAAAGCCATGTTAACTAATCAGGTAATTCCTAAAATTAAGGAGCTATTTAACTTGCCTATAATTGTTCATAAAACAGTTTTAACACAGGGTATTGGCGAATCCTATTTGTCCGATTTAATTTCTGGCTGGGAAGATAGCCTTGCTAAGGAGGATATAAAATTGGCTTATTTACCTTCACCTGGTATGGTGCGCTTGCGTATCTCTTTAATGGGAACGAATGCAGAGAAATTGAATGTATTAGTTAATAAAAAAATAGAGGAGTTGAAATTAATTATTTCGGAATTTATTTATGGTTACGAAATTTTTGGAGAGGAAAATCCATCGCTGGAGGAAATTGTTGGTAATTTATTACGTAATAATAATAAAACCCTTTCAATAGCCGAAAGTTGCACTGGTGGTTATATCTCTCACTTAATTACTAAAATTCAGGGCTGTTCTGATTATTATATTGGTTCTGTTATAGCATATTCCTATGATATTAAAGAGAAGGAATTAGGTATTTCAAAAGATGTGCTGGCATTACATGGTGCTGTTAGCCAGCCTGTTGTGGAGGAAATGGCCAGGGCCGTTCGTAATAAATTTAATACCGATTATTCCATTGCTACCTCTGGTATTGCTGGGCCTGGAGGTGGTACAATCGACAAGCAAGTAGGGACAGTTTGGATTGCCATCGCTACTCCTAAAAATGTTTATTCCGAAAAATTTTTATTTGGCAAAAACCGCGAACACAATATCCGAAAAACGGCACATACAGCCTTAAATATGCTTAGAAAAGAATTTGAATAATTTTTTTGTATAATATTAGTATTTAATTTCTTTCACCATTATTTTGATAGTAACAAAAGAATACGTTAAAAATAAAATAAATATTTTTTTTAAAATTCTATTCGGAAACCCCCATAAGGAAAAAGCCCAAATTGATATTCGGTTTGTATTGATTTAGTATCTCGGTTAAAAGATTGCCTCAGTATATTATCTGTGTCCAAAATGTTTTCAACACTCATAAATAAACTTTGTGATGTCTTTTTCCTATTCGTTTTATATGTTAATTTTAAATCAAATCGAGAGTAATCTTTAAATTTTTTTGAAAAAGCTTCATTTTCAATATAAACCGCTGTCCCTGCAATATTTGATTTTTCTAAATCCATTGGAGTATACCTATTCCCGCCCGCTTGCGTATATTTTACATCCAGAGAAATTGATCTGTTTTTATTTCTCCCTATGCCTAATTCATAACCCATAAGGGTATTAAATACATATCCTCCATTATAACTAGTATTGTATTCCAAATTATTGTTTGCCCTGTATTTCGATTGATAAATAGATGTGGTAGCTAAAAAATAGTAATGTTTACTGAAGAATTTCTCAATAGTAAATTCTAGGCCATAATTTTTACCTATACCCTTGTTTACCAAACTATCAACAAGTTTAAGGCCCTCTAGCGCATTACCTTCATTAATCATAGAAAAGGTAGAATTAGCCCCTTGCTGCAAAGGTATATTATATAAATATTGATAATATGTTTCAAATTTAAATCTTAATCCTTTTGCAAAATTATTATCGTAATTTAATATTACATGGTGGCTTTTCGATAAATCTAAATTGCGGTTGCTCTTAAAATAAGTATCAGTAGCTGGGTTATAATTTTCATAGAAATAATAAATAGTAGGTTGGGTTTGACTGTGCATACCATAACCAAAACTAAAACTTTGTTTTGGTGTAAGCTGATAGCGCATACCTAAGCGCGGTTCCAAAGCTTTTGTATTATTTAATAAAAAATGCTGGTAGTGTATTCCACTATTTATAGTTAAATTTGAAAATGGTCTGTATTGCCATGCTACAAATGATTGAAATAAGCCAGCAATTGATTTATTCACATCAAGTCCTGTAATATATTTACCATAGAAGTTTGAGTATGCAAACGATTTGGCATTAAAATAAATAGTTTGATAAGTAGCACCTGCTTTAATTAGATTGCTAGCATTTATTTTATTAGTAACAGTATAATTGGCAGTTAAATTAGCTTCCGTGGAGTTATTTTCTTCTGATCTGAATTTTGATTTATCAAGAGGTGAAATTGTATCGATGGTGCCATTAAAGCCAGTTGCAGAAGCAGATAATGACAGCTTACCTGATATATTATTATTAAAAAAATAAGTGTTGGAAAGACCTGTAGCTCCCATTTTTGTTCCAAAAACAAGATCTTCTCCTTTTGAAGTAAATGACCAATCACTTGATTTTTGTTTGCTATCTAATATTGAAACACTACTGATGCCACCTATGCCCCAAAAGGTGAAAATCCCTGCTTTTTTCGTTGGGATATTTACTTTATACGATAAATCTTGATATTGAGGACTTGAAGATACGCCAAATGAAATACCCAATCTATTAAATATTTCTAATGTAGAATAACGATAATTAATAATATAAGAACTGCCCTTTTCTTTAGATATAGGACCTTCGGTTCCAAGTTCAATACCGTTTACACCTATCTGACCTGTTAATTCGTTCGTTTCATTATTCCCATTTCTTAATTTTAAATCAAAAACTGCAGCTGTTTTATTCCCATATTCTGAAGGAAATGCACCTGTTAAAAAATCGGAATTTCCGAGTACGTTATTGTTTAGCATGCTGATAGGCCCTCCAGTGGAACCCTGTGTCGAAAAATGATTTGGGTTGGGAATATCAATACCTTCCAAGCGCCATAATACGCCAAGAGGTGAATTGCCGCGCACTATAATATTATTTTGGGCATCATTTCCTGATGAAACACCAGCGTAATTAGAAACCATTTTACTAGGATCACCTCTACTACCTGCATATCTATTAGTTTCTTCGGCCTGAAAATTTCGGGCACTTACACTTACAAGGTCGTTATTAGCTTTCGTTTTGTCCTTTTCTACAAATATTTCAATTGCTTCGGAAGAATATACTTTTTCGCGCAACTCAATAGTTAATACCATCTCTTTGGCCGATGATAAAATAATATTATTTAAGATAGTTTCTTCATATCCTATAGAAGTGATTTTTATCGAACGCCTTCCAACTACTACATTTTCTATTCGGAATTTCCCATCTATATCTGTGGTCGAACCTATTGTTGTGTCATTGTTTAACAAGATTATGTTTGCACCAAAAACAGGTGATTTAGAATCGGTATCAATAACTTTTCCTCTGATAGTTTGTTTGTAAATTTGTGCATTTAAATCTTTTAACAAAGTAAGAAGTAGAATTAATAAAAAGATATAATTTTTAGACATAGAACAAGTGTTTTGTTTGCAAAAATAAGCTTTGTATTTAAATTATTAAACAAGATAAATAAATATCTAAAATCTATAAATTTATATAATTTTTTATAATAAAAATAATATTTATAAAAATGGTCATCCCTATTTCAACCTTTTAATTATAATATTAATGGAGATTTTATATTTTTTTTAAAAAATAATTACCTTTACAAAAAGTATTATAAAATTTAATATTTAGCAGCTGGTTAAATTATTAATTAAATGGTATGAGAAACCTTAGTTTTAATTCGTAAAAAAATATTTGTGACTAAAATAAAAATTTCAGTGGTTTCCTATTTGAACTCCCAGCCATTTATTTATGGTTTAAAGCAATCAAAGTTAATTAAACATGTTGATTTACAATTAGATATACCATCTGTTTGTGCCCAGAAATTAATGCATGGTAAAGTTGATATAGGATTGGTGCCAGTTGCTATATTACCTCAATTAAAGCAATATTATATTCTAAGTGATTATTGTATTGGTGCAGAAGGTAAGGTAGGGTCAGTGATGTTATATAGCAATGTCCCTTTGGAAGAAATAACAACAATATTACTTGATTATCAGTCTAATACATCAATATTGCTAGTGAAAATTTTGGCCAACCACCATTGGAAAATTTCTCCACAATGGGTGCCTGCTGGCTTAAATTATGAAAATGAAATAATAGGAAAAACAGCAGCTGTAATTATTGGAGATCGCACATTTGAATTGGGCAATAAATTTAATTATTCCTATGATTTAGCTGAGGAATGGTACAAATTCACGAAATTACCATTTGTATTTGCCTG
>CAMBDK010000084.1 GCA_945865315.1 Chitinophaga pinensis
TTTCAAATCGTCACCGAGTCAAATACTTCTACAAACAAACAAAATCAAGCATTTCAAAGAACTTACTATTTTCTTAACAGGACACTAATGATAATTTATGTAAGAAATTAAAATACATCCTAAGGTTTACAACGAAATTAGCGTTAAAAATGCTTACACACCATTTTCTCGACAAGCTCGAAATGACCACGCGCCCCGATTTTTTACCAGGGATCGTGGCCATTTCGAGCATTGCGGCTGATTAGCCTAACGACCTAAATAGAGTCTGTCCATAGAGTCTGTATTTAAATTTAGAACGTCATTGCGAAGGAGGTACGACTGAAGCAATCTCACACCAATATATTAGATTGCTTCGGCTAAAAAAGCCTCGCAATGACCACCTTTATTGGCTTTATTTCAAAACAAACAATTTTGGTTCAGAAATTTGAAATCCATAATTCTAAAGCTTGAAATTTTTATAATTTGAAAATAGTTGACTCTATGGACAGGCACTAAATATATAATAGACATTATATAAGTTAGAGTGTTAGAGTGTTATAACAGATTAAAAGTTCAGTAAAACCAATACTCTTTAGTGAGAATCAACTTTTCCAAAGTTTCAAACTTTGGAAAAATTGATCACAGTCAAAAAAAAGCACTATGAACCATAACTTATATAATGTCTAATAGACTTGTTCCGCAACAATAATTAATCCTCCATTTTTATTTTTTTAATAACAAAAAAGAAACGCCCACTAAACTAATTTCTGCATTTCGGTATTCATTGAAATTTTTAATTCACTTATATTTTTCAACAAATTTAAGCCCGGCTTTTTACCTTTTTCAATTACTCCTAAATGACGGAATCCTAAATAATTAGCGCCATTTTTTGTTGCCCATAAAAGTAAGGTTTGGAGTGGTATTTCAGGGAAATATTTTGATATTGTTTTTAATTCATCTAATACGGATAAACTCCAGTTTGATGCTAGGCTGTCGGTTCCAATAGTTACACAAACATTTTCCTTAATAAAATTATTATAATTTGGAAGTTTGTTTTCTATATATAAATTTGCATTGGGACAGGTACACCAATAAAGATTAGAAATTTGATCCCTACAAATAGAAATATCCGCATCCCCATTTTTTATTTCTTCGATACCAATTCTATTAACTTTCGAAGTGTTTTTTTCTATTTGTTTTTTAGCAAACCTTATATCGTCAAGAGTTGTAAAAGTATTATGTACCAATAATAATTTAGAGAAATTTTTTAATAAAGGTAAAGTTGATTGTAATGAGTTAAGGCCAGTTTTTTCTATTGAACTAATAGCAACTCCCATTTTATTCAGTGCATCATACAACAATCCGGATTTTGAAATAAATAGCTGATTCTCCTCTGCACTTTCTTGATTGTGAACACATAAAATATCACCATTTTCAAGGGCATGCTTATTTATTAATTCCAACATTTTTTTTGAAACTGTATAGGGTGAATGTGGCACTATGGAAGCAGGAAGTTTCAAATTAAAATTTTCAAAATTCTGCAAGTTTTTTTTTAAACCAAGAGCATGTTCAAACAATTCATCTGCCTTGCCAGCATATAAATCGAAAACTTCTATAAAAGTATGGTACAGTAAATTCCCTTTCCCCTTCTGCTTAAATGTATTCAAGTTATTTGAAACATCTCCCACTGCCACAATACCATTTTTAATCATTTCAGCTTCAGCATCTTCAATCGCCTGCTCGATTAATGCAGCCGAAAAATTAGTTCTTTTGGAAACTATCTCCTTAATAAAACCCGCAATTCCTGCCTTTTCAGAAATCTGTGAATGCAAATGGGATAACTCTAGGTGACAATGTGTATTTATAAAACCAGGACAAATTATTCCTTTATAATATTCTATTTCGGTTTGATTATTTTCTAATTCTGAAATTGAAATACCAAATTCTGAAATACTTCCAATTTTCAATATAGTTCCTTCATCATCAATAAAAACAACACCGTTTTTTATGGGATCAGAAGAAATAGGGTAAATATAATCTGCTGAAATTGCTCGCATAATTCTTAATGTTGCTAATCCTAATTAAAAAATTCTATGACGTATTAAACAATAAAAAAATAATACAATTTTAAAATAAAAGATTTATTATAACAAACAGATTAGTAATTTTATACGCAGTACACTTTATTTAAATACTTCGTACAATAAAATCAGTACTTTTATGTTTCAATATTGCAAATTAAGAATAATTCTACTGATGAAAAAAAAATATTTATTTTTTATTACCATTTTATTTGCTCAATTGTTATCCGCTCAAAATGTTGGTATTGGTCAATGGAAAGATTACCTCTCCTACAAAAGTGGTACTTCTGTTGCAGAAGGAGGAGGGAAGGTATATTTTGCTTCTAAAAGTGGCATCTTCTCTCTCATTAAAGGCGACAATTCTATTGAACGATTGTCTAAAGTAAGTGAATTAGCTGATGTAGAAGCTGTTGTAATCAATTTTAATAATTACAATAACAAATTATTAATTGCCTATAAAAATTCTAATATCGATATTATTGATGGAAATAAAATTACTAACCTTTCTGATATTAAAAGAAAATATATATTGGGTAATAAATCAATTAATAATATTTATTTTATAAATCAATATGCCTATTTAGCTTGTGGTTTTGGTATTGTAGTAATTGATATGAATAAGATCGAAGTAAGTGACACTTACTATATTGGCCCAAATGGAAGCTCTTTAAATGTTAGAGATATTACTTCTGATGGTACTTACTTTTATGTTGCTACTGATGTGGGGGTTTACAAGGCTTTGCAAAATAATCCTAATTTAGCTAATTACTCTGCTTGGTCTAAAATGAATGGCTTGCCGCTTGGTATTTATAATACTATTACTGAATTTAACGGCAAAATATATACTAATTTTTCGAAATTATTGACCAATGGTAACTACAATCAAGATACTGCATATGTTTATAATAATATATCCTGGACTTATTTTCTACCACCCACTAGTTATACTATTAAATCATTAAAAAAATGTAATAATATATTAATAATGTCCCAACCGGGAGCAATTTCAACATATAACTCTGATTTGGTATTGAAGGAATATATTGATGGCTATTTTTCTGATTATGCCAGAGCTGAAACAGCTGTAGTAGATAACACAAATAATATTTGGATTGCAGATAATAAATATGGCCTGGTGAACTGGAGCCCAGGAAAAGGGATTTATTCGTTTTTTCCCGATGGCCCATCTAGCGAAAATGTTGTTGCAATGAGCTGTAACGACAATAATTTAGCAGTTGCTCCTGGTGGTGGTTCCAACACTTTTTATATTGATGGAATTTATTTTTATAACGAAACTAACTGGACAAATACTAAAGGTAATTTCCCATCAGTTGTAAATTTGGATACAATACATAATATTAATAATGTGTTGGTTGACAAAAATAATTCAAAAAGAGTTTATGCTGCTACTGGCTTAGCAGGAATTATTGAATTTTATGAGGGGCTGCCTGTTAAGCTTTATAATCAATTCAACAGTTCCTTGCAGACGCTTCCAAACATACCAGGGTATATACCCATCTGGACTTCCGGTTTAGCGATGGATGCTTTAGGTAATTTATGGGTAGGCAATTCAGGAGTGCCTTCTTCTATCTCTGTCAAAAAATCAGATAATACCTGGCAAGCTCTTAATTTCTCTACTATTATTGGTCTTAAACCAGATATAGGTCAGATTCTCATTGATAAAACCGATCAAAAATGGGTTGTTTTAAGTCGCGGCGTTGGCTTAATGGTTTATAATGGAGGCATGGCCACTCCTAATGCATCTAACACTATAAAACTAAGCAGCGCTATTGGAAACGGTGCATTGCCAAGTACAAATATTTTTTGCATAGCCGAAGATTTAGATGGGGAAATTTGGGTAGGAACGGATAAAGGCATTGCTGTTTTTTATTCGCCTGAAGCAGTTTTTACTGCTGAAAATTTTGATTCTCAACAAATATTAATAGAGCAAGACGGAAATGTGCAAATATTGCTTGAAACAGAACTTATTCAAGCTATTGCAATAGATGACGCAAACCGTAAATGGATTGCCACAGCTAATTCAGGAGTGTTTTTAATGTCGGCTGACGGCACAAAACAAATTTATCATTTCGATGAAAATAATAGCCCTTTATTTAGCAACGATGTTAAAAGTATTGTTATTAATCATAAATCTGGTGAAGTATTTTTTGGCACTACAAAAGGTATCATAGCATATAGAGGAACAGCAACTCAAGGTTTTGACTTTTTTACAGATGTATACGCATTTCCTAATCCGGTGAAACATGATTACGAGGGCCCCATAGCAATAAAAGGCTTAGTAACTAATAGCACTATAAAAATTACCGACATCTCAGGAACTTTGGTTTACGAAACCAAATCGGAAGGTGGTCAAGCTTTATGGTTTGGGAAAAACTTCAAGGGGGAAAAAGTTAGTACTGGTGTTTATATGGTGTTTTGTTCCAATGAAGCTGGTACTGAAGAAACTGTGACAAAAATATTATTTGTTAATTAGCAATTACCGCTCCTTTTAAAATATTATGGAATGTAATAATGTAATTTATAGTTTTACTTGCATTAGGTCATTTATAATGAATTTTAAAAACACTATTTATACTCATAACTGTTCTCTTGCTTTTCCAATTGGCAAAAGACTTAAGAAAGGAGTAATAAATGCTTTTTAAAACTAGTGGAATACTGCTTCACTCCGTAAAATATTCTGACACAAGTTTAATTGTGAAAATTTTTTCATCCGATTTTGGTCTTAAATCATACATTGTTAATGCTTCAAGAAACAAAAAATCTAAAATAAAAGCCTCCCTATTCCAACCTTTAGCATTAGTTGAAATAATAGTTTCAAATACTGAAAAAGCCAAACTAGAGCGTATTTCAGAAATTAATATTATAACACCTTATACCAATATTCCATATAATATTATCAAAAGTACAATTACTCTTTTTTTAAATGAAATATTATACAGAGCTATTAAGGAACAGCAGAATGATATAAATTTATTTGAGTTTATTAAAAATTCATTGCTTTTATTAGATTTAAAACAAGAGAACTGCTCTAATTTTCACGTATTCTTTATGATTCAACTAAGCCGTTACCTTGGCTTTTTCCCTGAAGGAAGCTATTCCATATCCTCTTCTATTTTCGATCTGCAGGAAGGTCGTTTTATCAATCATATACCAAACCACCCTTTTTACTTGAATGAAATGCTAAGTAATTTATTCTACCAATTTATAACTTCAGAATATAATTCAATTCATAAATTAAAATTGGATAAAATGCAGCGAAAAGCTTTATTAAAGGCATTGATAAAATTTTATCAACTTCATATTGCTTCTTTTGGAGAAATAAAATCCTTCGAAATATTAGAGGAAATTATTGCATAAAATGATTATCATTAATAAATAAAATTGTTTTATACCTCCTCCCAGCCAAGTCGAGCTTAAATATTATGTATCATATTTAAAATCTGATACTTATATCAATTTCAATGTTTTTCAAATGCTAGCTTTCATATATTAATACTTTTACAAAAAATCAGCTATGTAAAGCTTTTCAAAATAATTTCGACAAAACAGATATATTAATAAAAACAGATGGTTTCATTTTATTGCAAAAAATATCCTTATAAAAACGCGCGTGAGGAATGAACAAAAGCGATGCAGGGTTGCAGGTGGGGAGGAATCACTTGTTCCTGATTTTTTTGTTTCTTTCGTATCAAGACAAAAGAAAAAAACACAGTTTTAAAACCATTTAATTTGCGGATTTATTTCGAAAACTTTACTGTATAAAAAAAAAAAAATGCAAGCAACAACTACATAAATAAAAGAAAAATATCAATAATTTCAATAGAATCATTAAAAAACTAAAAAAAACATTAAAAAAACATAACTTTTTAAAGAATAGGGAAATTAAACTAAAGAACATCTGCTGTAATTCGGATGCGGTAACCATCCTATTTCAATAAAATATTTTTTAATTTACCATAATTTGCATATATTTGTATCCCAATTTATATTTTATTGGAAAATAATTAATATTAAACCAATCAATAAAAAGATCTAAAAATGCTAATAGTACCAATTAAAGAAGGCGAAGCAATTGAAAAAGCACTTAAAAAGTTTAAAAAGAAATTTGAAAAAACTGGTGTTGTGAAAGAGTTACGCGAGCGCTCAAAATTTACAAAGCCATCTATTGTTTATCGCGAAGGAAAGAAAAAAGCGATTTACAAGGAACAAATGCTTAGAAACGAACAAGAGCTTTAATATTTACAATCGTCAAATGTCATCGCAGGTAAAACAACCTCCTTTTTTCATTATACTTTTTAAATTATATTTTTAGCTTTATTTACAATATATCTCAGTAGAGGAGGAATTTATATTTTGAATTTATAACTTATTTTTAGTTGTAAATTCAAAATATAAATTTATCCTCTTTGTCTTTTTTGACAGCTATGTTTATTTCCTATTCCCTTTCCTCTGAAGTTAAAATTAATTAGTAATACCTACATTACAAGATTGCTGAATCTAAAATCATCTTAAGATTTTGAATGGATGACCACAATAAATAAAAAAAATCAATTTTTTACTAAAAAATCAGTTTCTATAATTGGTGGTGGCCCAGCAGCAATGATGGTTGCAGCTTCACTGGATGAAAAAAAATTTAACGTTACTATTTATGAAAAAAATAACGTTTTAGGAAGGAAATTTTTAGTGGCTGGTGATGGAGGATTGAATTTAACACACGCAGATAAATCAACTTTGCTTATTTCCCGTTACATACCCACAACTTTTTTCAACCCTATTATTTCTTCTTTTAATAATACAGATTTCCGCAACTGGCTCCATAGCATAGGAATTAAAACATTTATTGGAAGCAGTAATCGTGTTTTCCCATTAAAAGAAATTAAACCCATTGAAGTATTGAATGCTATCTTAAATTTATTAAATAAAAAAAATGTTGCAATTAATATTAAGCATAAATGGAAAGGCTGGATCAATGATGATATAATTTTTGAAACGGCTAATGATATTGTACAAATAAAATCCGATTTAGTAATTTTTGCTTTGGGTGGCTCCAGTTGGAAAATCACAGGTTCTGATGGTGAATGGACAAAATATTTTTCAAAAAAAAATATAGATATTGTTCCGTTTGAAGCATCAAACTGCGCTTTTGAAATAAAATGGGATAAGGAATTTATAAGCCTCGCAGATGGAAAATCATTGAAAAACAGTACATTTAAATGTGGCGACATTGAAAAAAAAGGCGAAGTGGTAATTACTAAGTTTGGATTGGAAGGTTCTGCTATATATGCTTTAAGTTCTCAAATCAGAAAACAACTTGCCGAAGCTAATGCTGCTCAATTATTCATCGACTTGAAGCCCTCTTTAAAGATAGAAGATATAAAAAATAAAATTATTAATAGGGGAAATAATTCAATAAGCAAACATTTAGAAAATGAATTGAACATAAATCAACTTCAATTAGCATTGCTTAAAACAGTATTAAGTAAAAATGAATTTACAAACATGGAATTACTCTCCGAAAAAATAAAAAATCTGCCACTCTCAATCACCTCTTTAGCTCCCATTAACGAAGCCATTTCAACTGTTGGAGGAATTGCATTAAATGAGATTGACGCATTATTTCAATTAAAAAAACTACCAAATAATTATACAATTGGTGAAATGATCAATTGGGATGCTCCCACCGGTGGCTATTTATTGCAAGGGTGTTTTAGCATGGGGTATTATCTTGCTATGGAATTAAATAAATTAGAATAATTAAATACTACGGGTTTATTTAAAAAAAATAAACGATTTCTCTTCTAGTTAATTTTAAATAAATTTTAGATTTTTTTCTGTTTTTTTTAATGAAGCAGCAATTAATTTATGAATTTAAAATATGTTTTTGCACATATTTATAATAGCTGCTATAAAAAATATTAAAATAAAAATTTTATGTAAATTTCAATAAAATATAGCCATACAAGCAAAAAAATAAATAAAAAAACCGTAAATTAAAATTAAAAAAATATTGCAACAATATCATAAACATATTATTTCTATTATTAAATTACAAATACTTTTTCTGATATAAATATTCTCAAATCAATTCCATAATAATATTTTTTTATGATTTTAAATAAAAAAATGATGAATTATATTTTACATGTTATTTTTTAAAAATTCTATACATTTGTTGAAATATATTAGGATTTAACTTAATATTTTTTTGAAATTTTTAAGGCTTATAATTTTTGTTTCTAAAAAACTTTAAGCATTATCCTCAATTATAAAATTATGATTTCTGAAGCAGCTTCTTTACTCAAAAAACATTACGGCTATGAACAGTTTCGACCTATGCAGGCGGAAGTTATTCAATGTGTGTTAGACAAAAAAGATTCCCTGGTATTGATGCCAACTGGTGGAGGAAAATCTATCTGTTTTCAAATCCCTGCTCTATTATTGCAAGGATTATGTTTGGTAGTATCGCCTTTAATTTCGCTTATGAAAGATCAAGTAGACGCTCTAAACTCTAACGATATACCTGCCGCATTCCTTAATAGCAGTTTAAGTTTTAAGGAGGAGGAGGACATCATATTTCAGTGTATACACGGGAAAATTAAATTACTCTACCTTTCTCCTGAACGATTGGTGCAAGAATTGAAACGACTACTTCCTCGTTTACCTATTAATTTATTTGCTATTGATGAAGCGCATTGTATCTCCTCTTGGGGCCATGATTTCAGACCTGAATATACGCAATTGAAATTGCTGAAAGAACATTTCCCAGCCATACCGCTTATCGCATTAACTGCAACAGCTGATAAAACAACCAGAAAAGACATTATAAAACAACTAAACTTACAAAACCCAAAAGTGTTTGTGGCATCCTTTAATCGGCCTAATTTAAGCCTTTCTGTGAAGCCGGGAATAAAACCAAAGGAGCGTATAAAAGATATTATTGCCTTTATTACAAAACGCCAAAATGAAGCTGGAATAATATACTGCTTAAGCAGGCAAACTACCGAAAAATTAACAGATGCATTAAAAGCAAAAGGAATAAAGGCAGGTGCTTATCATGCCGGATTAACTAGCAAAGAAAGAAACAATACGCAAGATAATTTTATAAATGACAAATTATTAGTAGTATGCGCTACTGTTGCTTTTGGTATGGGCATAGATAAATCTAATGTGCGATGGGTAATTCATTTTAACTTACCTAAAAATATTGAAGGCTATTATCAGGAAATAGGACGTGCAGGGCGTGATGGCTTAAATAGCGACACTATTTTATATTATAATATTGCTGATTTAATTATGTTAACAAAATTTGCTAACGAAGGTAATTTGGCACAAATAAATTTAGAAAAATTGAAACGGATGCAGCAATTCGCTCAGGCTGACATATGCCGTAGGAAAATTCTGTTGAGTTATTTTGGCGAAACTCCTTTAGGGAATTGCGGGAATTGTGATGTTTGTGAAAACCCTCGTCAGCATTTTGATGGAACGGTATTGGTTCAGAAAGCATTGTCGGCGTTAATGCGCATGAATGAAAAAGTTGGCACTACCATGTTAATTGATGTGCTCAGAGGCTCTTCTAAAGGTGAACTTAAATTAAATGCTTACGACAAAATAAAAACTTTTGGCGCCGGGGCTGACATCAGCTTTGCCATTTGGGAACAATATATTTTGCAAATGTTAAACCTAGGATTAATTGAAATAGCATACGACGAAAGCTTTACTTTAAAATTAACTGATTCTGGAAAAGAAGTTTTATTTGGCAAAATTAAAGTTGATCTGGTTCAACCTCCTATTAAAATAGATGTTACAAATGAATCGAAAATTAAGAATACTAAGAAAATCTATTCCGAAAAAAATATTGGTGATGATTTATTTGAAGCGCTGCGTAAATTACGTAAACAATTTGCTGAAGCTGAAAAACTACCAGCTTATATTATTTTTAATGATGCCACTTTACGCGAAATGGCAACAGAAAAACCTTTAACAGAAGATGAAATGCTTAGTATTTCTGGTGTAGGACAGCATAAATTTGAAAAATATGGTCAAGCATTTTTAAATATTATTCACGAATTATCTTACGGAATATCTACAAAAATTTCTAAAGCAAATACTTATGAAGAAACCTTACAGCTATTTCTTCAGAATTTTTCACCAGATGAAATTGCAAGAAAACGAAATATAAATGTAACTACCGTTTATTCCCATATAGCTCATTTATATTTAAAAGATGACATAACTTCAATAGAAAAATTTATTAAAATGGAAGAGATAAATATTATTAAATCCGCTATTGCTAAAATTGGTGATGTTCAAAAATTGAAAGTTATTTATGATTTTCTAAATGGCAAGCTTGACTATTTTAAAATACGATTAGCATTGGCTTTTATTGAAAAAAACTTGCTAAATAAAATTGTTATAAATGCCGTTTCTTAAATAATTTACTTTAGTTTTTTATCATCTGAAAATTATACTTTTTTTAAAAATTATAATGTTCATAATAAATTTTATTCAATTTCAATAATTTGATCTAAGGCATTGTTAAGAAATAAATGGCACAGAATTGGCGAAGTAATTTTGTTCTTTTTTAAGCCGTAAATGAGGCGAATAGCTCTAGCTAATTAACGATTTTACAAAACAGCAAAATGGCAAAAAAATAAGCCAAAATATATTAGTTGCTTTTTAACAATGCCTAAGCATTAATTTTATTGACTAATTTAGCATTTCAGTTATTATTTTATGAGACAATTAAAAAAAATATTTTCCCTCTACCTTTTATTGATTTCAATTATATCCTTATCGCAAGAGGATGCTGTTTGTAAGGATATTGAAAATAATAAAGCCAAATTGCTTTATAAGAAAGGTACTGATAAAAAAAATAAAAAAGAAGAGCGAATGGCTTTTCTAAAACAAGCAATAGATTTAGAGCCTGATTATGTTGAAGCTAATTATGCTTTTGCACAAGAGAGAATTAAAACACTTATATATGAAAATGGATCTTTTAAACAAACCGAGCCTTACTTCAAAAAAGTTATTGAAATATGCCCAAAGTATCATTCCGACCCTTATTATTACCTTGGTTATATTTGTTATGAAGACGAAAACTGGGTAGAAACAGAAAAATACCTGAAAGAATTTCTAAATTTCAAAGTTGATGACGAAACAAAATATAACAAATTTTACGACGGGTTTTTATACCAAGCAAAACAAATGTTGCGCTTCGCAAAATTTTATAACGAAATATTCAAAAATCCCGTTCCATTTGACCCTCATCCTCTAAATGGTATCTGCACCGAAAGAGATGAATACCTCCCTATAATTTCGCCCGATGATGAATTGATACTTTTCACTAGAAAACAACTTTTTGTTGAAAAAAATTCTCTTGTTCCTATAGAAAAAGAACAGGAAATATTTAGCTTTAGTAAACGGGATAAGACTACCGGAAATTTTGAAAAAGGAACTAATATGCCTTTACCTTTTAATAAAACCGGTAGCGAAGGTGGCGCTACAATGTCTATTGATAATAAACATCTATTTTTTACAGTTTGCAAAAACGAAGGTGGTACCCAAGCAAATTGCGATATTTATTTTTCCGACTTAATAAATAATTTATGGTCTGTGCCACAAAAAGTGGTCGGTATTAATGACCCTAATTACTGGGACTCCCAACCTTCCTTAGCCTCTGATGGTAAAACACTTTATTTTTGTAGCAATAGAAATGGAGGGAGAGGGGGAGTAGATATTTATAAAACAATAAAAAATACCACCTCGGGAATTTGGAGCCCACCCGAAAACCTTGGCCCCACTATTAATACTAATGGTAATGAAATGTCCCCCTTTATACATTCCGATTTTCAAACACTTTATTTTTCTTCTGACGGCCACCCAGGAGTGGGTGGAAATGATATTTTTATTGCCCGCAAAGGAAATGATGATAAATGGATTGAACCTAAAAATATTGGTGTCCCTATCAATACAACAGCCGACGACTTAGGATTTTTTGTTAGTACCGACGGCCATTTAGGATACTTTGCTTCCAACCTGCCTTCAAGATCCAATGGCAAATCAATTGGAGGATACGATATATTTTCATTTGAATTATATAAAGAAGTTCGTCCGGATGAAATTGCTTTTTTTAAAGGGAAAATTGATGATAACGGCTCTAATGGAAATAAAAAATTTAACGTAGAAGTTAAAGATGCTGTTACTAAAAAAACAACCCAAGCTACTGTTGATACTGCAACTGGTGAATACATGGTAATCATAAATACGAAAGCGAAAAACGATTTAATTATTTCAGTCAAAAAAGAAAACTTCGCCTTTAGCTCTCAATTAATCTCTAAAGATTCAATTTTAAATTCAAAACCAGCCAAAATAGATTTGAAAGTTGACTCAATTATCGTTGGGCAAACATATATTCTTAATAATATTTATTATAATACTAACTCTGCCGACCTGGATCCTCGTTCTTTAATAGTTATTGACGAATTTGTTGATTTTTTAAAAAATAATCCTACTATTAAAATTGATGTATATGGCTATACGGATAGCCAAGGCGACGATAAATCAAATTTAGCCCTTTCCACTGACAGAGCTTTTACTGTCAGGGATTTGCTTACCAACAAAGGTATTGATAAAAAAAGATTATTAACTTTTAAAGGCTTCGGTGCCTCTCAACCTATTGCTGATAACAATAGCCCTGAAGGAAGAGCGAAAAATAGAAGAACAGAATTTGTTATTGTAGCTAAATAGTGCCTGTCCATAGAGTCAGCATTTAAACTTAGAACGTCATTGCGAAGGAGTTACAACTGAAGCAATCTCACACCAATATATGAGATTGCTTCGGCTAAAAAAGCCTCGCAATGACGACCGTTATTGGCTTTATTTCAAACAAAACAATTTTGGTTCAAAAATTTTAAATCCATAATTCTGAAGCTTAAAATTTGCATAATTTGAAAATATTTAACTCTATGGACAGACACTAAATAGTACTTTTAAAATTTAATACATTCCTTTTTATTCCACTCTTATTAACCTAAAATCTCTTTTTAGAAATTTATAAATTATCATTTTCACTTTTTTTGCAATCTTATAAATCCTTTGTTTTATTAAATTCAAGCCTTTTTTTATAATATTCCTTTTCTGCAATATATAATGTTTTAATAACTTCGGCATATATTATTCCATTTTCATCTTGAAATGTTGTTATTAAATCAATTGAATACTTTTGATCCAATTTTACTTTCATTATTATTTCTTCTAATATCTCATTAGTAATTAAAAAACGGGCATATACTTTTTTTTTAATTGGTTTTAAAAATTTTATTGTCGCTGATTTATCCCATACAACATAACTTCCACCTAATATATTTATTAGTTGTAACATAAAAACTGGATCTAAGGCCCCATAAATACTGCCTCCAAATACGGAACCTACATAATTTTTTGTTTTCCAACTTAAGCCCAGTGTAACATGTATTTCTCTCCAATCAGAAGATAAAAAATAAATTCTCGCACCTGTGCGCCTATAAGCAGGAAATAAATTAAAACCTATGCGTATTAGTTTAGATTTAAAATTTTCTTTTTTTATCGTTTCAAATATTTTCATTTGTTTTTTTTAAAACTACCCCTCAATGTGCAAAAGTACTTAATATTAGTCTAGAATTTCATTGCTACCCTCATTGATAGATAATAATAACACGCCGAG
>CAMBDK010000085.1 GCA_945865315.1 Chitinophaga pinensis
AGGGTATTAAAATTGTGTTAAAAGCTATTTTTTTTAGACTATCTTAGTAAAGCTTTCAAAATAATTTCGACAAAACAGATATATATTAATAAAAACAGGTGATTTTATTTTTTTGCAATAAATATCCTTGTGAAAACGCGTGTGAGGAATAAACAAACGGGATGCAGGGTTGCAGGTGGGGAGGAATCGTTTGTTCTTAATTTTTTGTTTCTTTTGTATCAAGACAAAAGAAAAACACACAGTTTTTGAACCATTTAATTTGCGGATTTATTTCGAAAACATCACTTAGCCTAATTAATGCTTTGTCTCATTAACTTTCAATGTTTTATTTACCAGGTAAACCCCTGCTAAAATTAAGCCTATCCATGCAAAATGAATTGGTAAAACGGATTCCTTGTCATAAGAACCCCAGGCCATTGCTACAATAGGTATTAGGTATGTTACAGAGGAGGCAAATATAGCGTTGGTGTTTTTTATTAGCACGTTAAAAATAATTACAGAAAGTGCTGTTCCGAATATGGCTAAAATGCAAATAAATCCAAGGCTTTTTAAGGCTTCTGGATGACTTAGTGCCCTCTCTGTAAAGTCGGTGGTAAAAAGATATAATGCTGCAATAGGTCCAATAAACATCATCGCCCAAACGGTAGCAGTTGTTGAGTTTACATTGCTTAGGTGCTTTTTTATTACATTAACACTAAAAGCATAGCAAATGGTAGACAATACAATATAAAAAATAAATAAAAATGCAATGCTGTCGGAGTCTTTTTTGCCTACCATTACCAAGCCAAGCGCCCCTACAAAACCTATGATAATGCCAAGGGTATTGATTAAGCCAGTTTTTGTTTTAAAAAATAAAACGCCAATTATTAATGTAAATAATGGCGTTAATGAATTAAGTGCCCCGGTAAGCGAGCTGCTAATAACTGTTTCGGCTTCAGTAAATAAAAAGGCAGGAATAAGATTTCCTATTACACCCATTACTAAAAAAGCTTTCCAATGTTTTAAAGACTCTTTTTTAACATGCCTGAAAATTAAGGGCGACAAAAATAAAAAAGCTATAAATATTCTTAAAGCCGCCACCTGCCCGCTGCTAAAAACTTCCAGACCTCTTTTCATTAAAATAAAGGAACTACCCCAAACAAAGGCAAGTAAAAAAAGTATAAACCAATTAATAAATTTAGTGTTCATTTTTTATAAAAAAACAAGCTATTTAATATACCCTTATATAAACCCCATTCAACAATAAAGTAAAATATAAAACCAGCTTTTTACTTTAATAATTCTAAGCCTTTATCGGTTATTTTAACTAACCTTTCTCTGTAAAGTGCTCCAACAGCTTTTTTGAATACTTTTTTACTTATTTGAAGTTTTGATTTTATTTCTTCCGGACTGCTATTGTCGGAAAGCGCCAAAAAGCCAGCATTTTGTTTCATCAAATTTAAAATTCGCCATTTTACATCGTCAACCAATTCGAAGCCATGCTTTTGAAGACTAAGGTCTATTTTTTTATCCTCCCTAATATATTTAACAAAGCCCTTTAAATTATCGCCAATCCTTATGGCTTCAAATATTTCGTTTTTGTAAATTAAGCCACTATATAAATTATTAATGATTGCGTTATAGCCCAAATCGGTTTCGGAATATACCAATAGGTCAACAATATCGCCATCCTGCAAAGTGATATCCTCCGTTTCAATAAACCGGTTAATTTTAGAAGATGCCACCAGCCGATTCGTTACCTCGTCGACAAAAACAAAAACCACATAACTAAAGCCAGGCTCCATCCTTTGGGCTTGCTCTCGGAAAGGAACCAGCAGGTCTTTATCCATTCCCCAATCTAAAAAAGCACCAACTTGATTTACTTGTTTGGCCTCTAAAAATGCAAATGTATTAGCTGTTACATATGGCTTTATGGTAGTAGCAATAAGCCTATCGTCAGAATCTCTAAAAACAAATACATTTAAAATGTCTCCAATATTTGTATTGGGAGGCACCCACTTGGTAGGCATTAGAATTTCAACATCATCACATTTAAGATAAATGCCGAAATCTAAACTCTTAATTACTTCCAGCTCATTATATGCTCCTACTATTACACCCAAAACAATTAGATTTAAGATTCAAATTAATACTACTAAACACAAATATTTTTTATTGTAAATTTCATTTTTAAAATTTCTATTGCAATTACTATCTTTTTCTTTTTTAGTTTATTTAATTTTCTTCCTGTTTCTTAAAGCTTTCAAGAATAGATGTAACAATAGAAAGTATAAAACTAAATAACAGGGCCCACCAAAAACTATTCACAATAAAATCGGATACCAGCCAGGCAGTGATTAATATAATAATTGCGTTTATCACTAATAAAAAAAAACCCAGGGTAACGAAAGTTATTGGAATGGTGAAAATTATCATAATTGGTTTTACAACAGAGTTTAAAAATGACAATACAGCAGCAACTAATAAAGCTGTAAAAAAACTATCATTTACAATACTAACCCCCGGTAATAAGTAGGATGAAATTAATATAGCAAGCGTGGATATAATAAGCTGAATGATAAAATTCATAAATGTTTTGATGTTCTAAATGTCTAAAAAAAATAAATTTTACAAATATACTACGAATTAATATTTATCTTAATTTTATATTGTTTAGATCAAAAAAAGCAGCTATTATTGAAAATTTGTTTTTTAATACCGAAAAAGTTATATTTGAATAAATTAATAATAATGAATAATAAATTACTCGGTATAGTTTTGATAGCATGCACGCTTTTAATGGCTTGTCATAAAAAAGAAATAAGCAAAAAGGCGACACCGATAATCACGGCAGAACAAAACACTAAAAAGGCAATTGTTAAAGATGTAATTATTGACAAAGAACTTGACATAGTGAATACGGGATCGCCAATTAGCATTGATAGTGCTCAGATACATGGCAACGAAATATCTTTTTTTGTAAATTATTCGGGTGGTTGCAAAGAACATACTTTCGAATTATATTCAAATGGCAATTATTCAAAGTCTTTGCCTCCGCAGCTTTCTGTTTTTTTAAAACATAATAATAATGAAGATAACTGCCGGGAATTAATTAGTCGGGAATTAATATTTAATATTATAAAATTAAAATACCAAGGTAAAAATACGGTAGTATTAAAATTTGGGGATAAAAAACAAATAAAATATACCTACTAAAAAAATGAAATGCATCGTTAATTAAAAATGCTTGGCAAATGAAAAAAAACAATATCCTTATAACGCTTTTTTTACTTTTTTCTTCTGTTTTAATATATGGGCAAAATAATACGGACTTTTTACCCTATAGTTATAGCAATATAATTGAAGGAGCCGTACCTTTTTATTTAGCCCCTGCACATGATTTTGCCGAAGATATTGCTCAAGCAGAACTATTTGAAAAACAAGGAAACTATCCCCGCATTGCAAGAAATTTCGATTTAGATTTGAATATGGATAATTCTGGGCTTTGGCAGGAGCTACCTAATGGAGACAGGTTGTGGCGCATGGGATTCAAATCGAAGGAAGCCCTTTTTACCTGCTTGTTCTTCGATAAGTTTTTTTTACCCAAAGGCGCCACCTTTCACTTCTATTCCCCCGACCAAAAACAATTATCCCGCACCTATACATATGAAGACAACCAAGGAAATGAATTGTTTTCAACAGAATTTATTAGTGGGGAATCGTGTATTATCGAATATTTTGAACCCGCAGCAGTAAAAGGCGAAGGTACATTAAGGCTAAGCTCTTTGGCCCACCAATATCGTAATTTGCCTATGGCAGATGATTGTGAAGTTAATATAGCCTGTTCGGAAGCTATCAACTGGCTCGACGAAAAAAGGGGAGTTGTTAGAATTCTCGTAAAAGAGGGCGCAAATACTGGTTATTGCTCTGGCTCTTTGATTAACAATACAGCCTTGGACTGCAAGCGCTATATATTAACGGCATTTCATTGCGGTGTAAATGCATCTGCAGCCGATTTAAATCAATGGAAATTCTATTTTAATTACGAAGCAACCCAATGCACAGGCCAATCGGATGCTTTTGGAATTACTTCTAATGTTTTTACGGGCTGTACAAAAAAAGCAGACTCTAATGATAACGGGGGGGATACCGGGTCGGATTTTTTACTCGTGCAAATAAGCTCCACCAGCCAACCCAGCTGGTGGTCAAATGTATACTGGAATGGGTGGAACAAAGTAAATACCCCACCAGCTAGCGGTTCTGTTTCTATTCACCATCCTAGCGGCGACAATAAAAAGTTTTCACAAACTACGGGCGTAGCAACATCCGGCTCTTGGGGAATTTCTGGCACACACTGGAAGGTTCATTGGGGTGGTACAGCTAACGGCTGGGGTGTAACAGAGCCGGGATCCTCTGGAGGGCCTTTATTTAATTTGAACGGCCAAATAGTAGGAACATTAACTGGTGGCAACTCCTTTTGCAACAGCATTCAGCCAAATGGCCAAAATCAGCCGGACGCCTACGGGAAATTTTACTTTCATTGGTCACTGAATGGGTCTGCCCAAAATCAAAAATTAAGCTCCTGGCTGGACCCATTAAACTCTTCTGTAACAAGTCTGAATGGAAGTTATAATCCTTGTAATTTTGTTGGAATTGATGAAGCTGTAGCACAAGTGGCCGCCACTATTTTTCCAAACCCAACAAATGGTTTAATTAATATTTCGCTAAGCTTTATAAACAAAAACAATATAGATATTACTGTTTATAATGTTGTAGGACAAAAAGTAGCATATAAAAATATTGAAAGTACGGCAGAAAACCTTATTAGCTTGGACTTAACAAACAAAGTGGCCGGTGTTTATTTTATATTTATAAAAACAAATGATTTAGAAATAGTTAAAAATATAATTATTTTATAATCAATTTATTAGTAGTATAATTCTTTAACACCCCACCAAGGCCTATTTATTATATATTTTAATTTTAAAATAAAATTTATTAAATGAAAACAACTTTTATTAGACTTTCAACATTTCTTGTTTTTTTTTCAATAATTAATTTATCCCACGCACAATTAAGCGAAGGGGGGCAACCCCCAAGCTTTGGTAAAAATCCCCTTTCAGCAAATGCAATTAAATTTGAAATAATGCCATATTTTGATGTGACATTAAAACAAGCAGAGGATGCGGTAAATGATAAAAATAAAGGACCATTTCGATTTGGTTATAACCATTATGTAAATTATAATTTAGCGAACTCCGGAATATGGACCATACTAGCTAATGGTGACAGGGTGTGGCAAATAGGATTAAAATCTACAGGCGCAATCTCTTTGAACCTGGCGTTTGATGATTTTTATTTACCAGAGGGCACAAAACTGTTTGTTTATTCTGCCGATAAAAAAAATGTTTTAGGGGCATTTACAAATAAAAATAATGACCTAAGCAATAAATTTGCAACAGATTTAATTGCCGGCGACGCGCTAGTAATTGAATATTATGAGCCTGCGATAGTATATGGCTTAGGGCGGCTTAATTTGTTTCGTGTAACGCATGGGTACAGAGGAGTTAAAGATTTTATGTTAAAATCTTTTGGCGATGCCGGCTCCTGCCAAGTTAATATAAATTGTCCATTAGGGGCCAACTGGCAAAATGAGAAAAAAGGCGTTGTTTGTCTTGTAGTTGGTGGAGGTGAATTTTGCACAGGATCCTTAATAAATGATGTGCCGCAAGATGCTAAGCCATATGTATTAACAGCTAACCATTGCAGTTCAAGTGATGATTTTGCAACATGGGTTTTTCGATTTAACTGGGAGTCCTCTGGTTGTTCTGATCCGGGCTCTTCTCCACCAACCACACAATCATTAAACGCCTCTACTTTGAGGGCGCGGGATGCTGGAACTGATTTTTGTTTGGTAGAAATAACTGGAGGCTTAATAGGAGGAACCGTTCCTGCAGCATACTCTCTTTATTTTAATGGTTGGTCAAATATAAATACTCCACCATCGTCAGAAGTGGCTATCCACCATCCAAGTGGGGATATAAAAAAGATTTCAGAATCACTAAATCCAGGCGTTTCATCTAGTTACAATGGTGCCGATTGCTGGGAAACAGGAGTGTGGACTACAGCCTGCACCGAGCCAGGTTCTTCAGGTTCTCCTTTGTTTGATCAAAACCATAGAATTATAGGCCAATTATATGGCGGTCCTTCTTTTTGCGGAGGGTCGGATATGTATGATTATTATGGGAAATTTTCAACCTCTTGGATAGGGGGTGGCGACGCCTCCACCCAATTAATGGTTTGGTTGGATCCTGGAAATACGGGGCTCACTACCATAGATGGTTTTGACCCCAACAATACCACGCCTTTATTTACAAACGACGCATCTATTCAGTTGATTAACGCACCGGCTAATGGATACACCAGCTGCAATACCTCCATTATTCCTAAAGTTGTATTGCGCAATTATGGTTCTGCTACCCTTAATTCTTGTGTTATTAACTATAAAATTGATGCAGGCCCTATTCAAACATATGCATGGACAGGCACCTTAAATACAAACGGATCAACAACTATTCAATTAACTGCCATTAACGGATTAGCTGTAGGCTCGCACTCGATAATTTCATATACAAGCAATCCAAATGGAAATGCAGAACAAAATTTAATAAACGATACCTCATCCAATTTGTTCTCAATAATTATTGCATCGCCTATTTTAGCAACACCACAAACAGAAAATCTACAAGCTGCTTTCCCCTCTGCTAATTGGACCATCGGGAACCCAGATGGGAACGAAACCTGGACAAAAGTTTCTACGGCAGGAGGTTTTGGCAGCAGCAGCGCTTCTGCCAGAATGAATAATAATGCTAGCACGGATATTTCGGGCCAAAGCGATTTTATATACTCACCGTATTTAAATTTAAGTAATGCCATTGCTCCGATTAAACTTACATTTGATGTTGCATATGCACGTTATAGCAATAATTACAGCGACTCTTTAATTGTTTTAGTTAGCAACGATTGCGGAGATTCCTGGATTAGAGAATACGCAAAAGGAGATTCGGATTTAGCTACATCGCCAGATTTTATAGGATTGTTTACCCCCAATGCAAATCAGTGGAGAACAGAAACTGTTAATTTAGATAATTATGCCGGCGCCGACTTCCTTAAGCTTGCCTTTCAAAACAAAAGTGGGTGGGGGCAATGTTTATATATTGATAATATAAATATTACCAATGGTTCAACCTCTGTTGATGATAATAATTTTAATTCTTATTTCGACGTATTTCCAAATCCAAATAATGGGGACTTTTATTTAAATTTCAATTTTTTACAGGCTACAGAAATTAACATACGTGTACTAAACCTAATTGGAAAAACTGTTTTCGAAAAAAATATAAACAAGGTTTCAACGCTAAGGTATAACATTGACTTAAGTTTGGAAGCAAACGGAATTTATTTTGTTGAAGTTTTTACTAAAGAGGAGAAATCCGTTAAAAAGATAAATATAATGAAACAATAATTTAAAAAATAAAAATGTGCTGGGTTAATTATTTATATTATACAGTTCAATCCTTTTTAATTTTTTAAATTAGATTTCCAAATGTTAAGCACCAAAGAAATTTTAGAAAAATACTGGGGTTTTAAAAACTTCCGTGAAACGCAAGAAGAAATTATTGATTCTGTGCTGCAAGGAAACGATACCTTAGCCCTATTGCCAACTGGCGGAGGTAAATCCATTTGCTTTCAAGTTCCAGCATTAGTAAAGGAAGGTATTTGTATTGTAATATCCCCTTTAATTGCATTAATGAAAGACCAGGTAGATAACCTCGTAAATAAAGGAATTAAAGCTGTGGCGATAACTTCCAACATGCATAAGCGAGAGATTGATATCGCTCTCGACAACTGCGTTCATGGCGCTATCAAGTTTTTATACCTTTCGCCAGAGCGATTAGAAACAGAAATAGTAAAAGTTAGGTTACAAAAAATGAATGTAAACCTCATTGCAATAGACGAGTCGCACTGTATATCTCAGTGGGGCTATGATTTCCGCCCAAGCTATTTAAAAATTGAAGCTATTAGAGAATTGTTACCTAATATCCCCATATTAGCCCTAACAGCTACCGCTACAACAATAGTGGTAAAAGATATACAAGAAAAACTTAGATTTAAAAAGACAAATGTATTTCAAAAAAGTTTCGAACGAAAAAACTTATCCTACGTTGTTATACACGAGGAAGACAAGTTACTAAGGCTTTTGAAAATTGGAAATAATTTAAAAGGTGTTGGAATAGTTTATGTACGCAACCGAAAAAAAGCACAAGACGTTGCTAGTTATCTTGTAAGTAATAAAATAGCTGCCGACTTTTACCACGCTGGTTTGGATCCTAAAATTCGGGAGCAAAAACAAATTAACTGGATGCAAAATAAAATGCGAATTATTGTTTGCACCAACGCTTTTGGCATGGGCATCGATAAGCCCGATGTGCGTTTTGTGGTTCATTTGGATTTACCCGATTCGCTGGAAGCTTATTTTCAGGAAGCGGGGCGCGCAGGGCGAGACGAGGAAAAGGCATATGCTATTTTACTTTATAATAATGGCGATAAACTAGAAACAGAGCGCATTGTAAATACCAGCTTTCCAAGTATTGAAGAGATAAAACAAACTTACCAGGCCCTGGCAAATTATTATCAAATGCCAACGGGTTCGGGTGCTGGAGTTACACTTAATTTCGATATCGTTGTATTTTGTGATACCTATAAATTGCAGGCATTGACGGTGTATAATTGTCTTAAGTTTATAGAAAAAGAAGGATACATTTCTACTTCCGATAATTTGAGTCAAGCATCACGAATTAAATTCGAAATTAATCGCGACGATTTGTATAAATTCCAAATAGCTTCGCCGGCTTTCGACTCTTTTATTAAATTGCTGCTTCGTTCTTATTCTGGATTGTTCGAAAACTTTGTTAAAATAAACGAATTTGAACTTTCAAAAAAATCAAATACATCACGCGAAGAAATTATTAAAAAAATTCAATACCTGCAGAAATATAATGTCCTTACTTACGCCGCTCAATCAGATAAGGCGCAACTTACTTTTGAGAAAGAGCGCGTGGATGTAAAAAACTTATCCATTTCAAAAAACAATCTTCAAGTGTTAAAACAAAAAGCAATAGAAAGATTGGAGGCTGTAATAAATTACGCAGAGAGCAAAAAAAAATGCCGCAACCAGATTCTTCTTGCTTATTTTGGAGAGACAGATTCTTATAATTGCAATCAGTGCGACATTTGTTTGGAAGAAAACAAAAAAACATTGCATGTTGATGAATTTGAAGCGATAAGTAGGCAGGTGAAAGAGTTGTTGTCCATGCACCCAATGACGCTTAGCAAATTAATAAACGCCTTAACAGAGGGGACAGAAGACAAAAGGATTCGTACAATACAGTGGCTGCTTGATAATAACCAATTAAAATACAAAGAAGACCATATTCAAATAAGCTGAGTTCCTATAAATATTTTGAAGGAATGAAGCGCTTAAAAGGTTTTATTAGGCTCGCAGGAAATTAATAATTTGTAATTATTTTGGCTTAATTCTATAGATTTTTAGGGGGTTAAAAATACTGTATTTTAAACATATTAACCCAAAAGCCTTTTGTTCAATACTTTTCTGTATTTAACAAAAGGCTTTTTAAAATTTATTGCAAATAAAAGCTGCAAATAGTTTAAATATATGTTTTACGAAACGAATTTTTTCTCGTTTCTTTTGCGGTCATTTTCATCTAGAAACACTTTGCGCAAGCGAATAGATTTAGGCGTTATTTCAACATATTCGTCAGCTTGAATGTATTCCATTGCCTCCTCTAATGAAAAAGTGATTTTGGGAGCAATTCTCATTTTATCATCGGTACCAGAAGCACGCATGTTGGATAGTTTTTTTTCTTTTGTGATATTTACTACAATATCATCTTGGCGGTTGTTTTCACCTATTACCTGCCCAGAATAAATTGGGTCGCCGGCTTCAACAAAAAATTTACCACGATCTTGCAATTTGTCAATAGAATATGCAATAGAAGTTCCTTGTTCTCCCGAAATTAAAACACCGCTGCCCCTGTTAGGAATAACACCTCTCCAAGGTTCAAACGCTTTAAACCGGTGGGCCATAATAGCCTCTCCGGCAGTAGCTGTTAGCACATTATTGCGCAAGCCAATGATACCACGAGAAGGTATTTCAAATTCGATATGAATTAAATCACCTTTCGGTTCCATTATTTTCAAGTCTCCTTTGCGCTGTGTAACATATTCTATAACTTTTCCAGAAACCTTTTCTGGCACATCCACTGTAAGGTATTCAATAGGTTCACATTTTACTCCGTCAATTTCCTTAATAATTACTTGAGGCTGACCAACTTGTAATTCATATCCTTCGCGTCGCATTGTTTCTATAAGAACAGATAAGTGAAGAATTCCTCTGCCAAATACCAAATATGAGTCAGCAGAATTAGTTTCTTCTACTTTTAATGCAAGATTTTTTTCCAACTCTTTAAAAAGTCTGTCGCGAAGGTGTCGTGAAGTAACAAATTTGCCTTCTTTACCAAAAAAAGGTGAATTGTTTATTGTAAACATCATGCTCATGGTAGGCTCGTCAATTGCAATTGGAGTAAGGCCTTCAGGATTTTCAAAATCTGCGATTGTATCGCCTATTTCGAAACCTTCAATACCTGTAATGGCAACAATTTCTCCTGCATTAATTGAAGCTGCTTTTTGTTTGCCCAATCCTTCAAAGGTAAACAACTCCTTAATACGAGATTTAACAATTGAGCCGTCACGTTTTACCAAAGATACTTGCATATTTTCCTTTATTGTTCCTCTTAACACTCTTCCTACAGCAATACGTCCAACAAATGATGAATAATCTAAAGAGGTGATTTGCATCTGCAAAGTCCCTTCGTAGGCTGGTGCATTAGGGAAAAAGTCAATTATTTGGTCTAGTAAATAGGTGATGTCGGTAGTTGGGTTTCTCCAGTCAGGACCCATCCATCCCTGTTTAGAAGAGCCATAAACGGTTCTGAAATCTAATTGTTTTTCTGTAGCTTCCAAGTTAAAAAACAAATCAAATACCTTATCGTGTACCTCATCTGGCCGACAGTTTGGTTTGTCTACTTTATTAATAACAAGAACAACTGTTTTGCCTTGTGCTAAAGCTTTTTGAGTAACAAAGCGGGTTTGAGGCATAGGGCCTTCAAACGCATCCACTAATAATACTACGCCGTCAGCCATATTTAAAACACGCTCCACCTCACCACCAAAATCGCTGTGACCGGGAGTATCAATAATATTAATTTTTGTGTCTTTGTAATGAACAGAAACATTTTTTGCAAGTATGGTAATGCCTCGTTCACGCTCTAAGTCGTTATTGTCTAATATTAATTCGCCAGACTCTTCGTTTTCACGAAAAAGTTTCCCTGTGTGTAATATTTTGTCTACCAATGTTGTTTTGCCATGGTCAACGTGAGCAATAATGGCAATATTTCTAATGTTGTGCATTTAATTAGTTTTAATTTTTTTTAGAGGGGGGCAAAAGTAGTCATTTTTATTTAATTATTTATGAATTCACTACTTAATATAATGTTTTAGATAAAATATAGCTACTAAGAATAACTTTTATAGAAAACGACTTGCGAATCAAAAACAATTGAATAGTTTTGCAATCCGTATTAAACATTTTTATTTAATACTTTTTTATTTAATATTTTTTTAATAAGTCATGCCCGGGTGGCGGAATTGGTAGACGCGCTGGTCTCAAACACCTGTGGGAAACCGTACCGGTTCGACTCCGGTCCCGGGTACAACCAAGAGAGCTTCCAAGTCTCGAAAGTTAATTTAAACCCCATTTTCATTTCGAAAATGGGGTTTTTGTTTTATATATATAAAAATAATATTGTTTAATCATTCAATCCTTTTTATAATAATGACGTATGATTTTAAAAACGTTAGTATAGAGAGGCTGATTAATTGAAAATTATTTAACAAGCGTTACGGTTCCCCTATAAGTGTGCTTGTTTTCGTTTAAATCTTTTAATTCAACCAAATAAACATATACATCTATTTGTGCAATTTCTTTCCCCTTATTCGCTTTGCCATCCCAGCCTACATATAAATTATCGGTATGGAAAATCATGTTGCCCCACCTGTCGAATATCCACATATCGTATTGACTTATAAAAGTTCCAAAACCGGAAAACGACTCATTGGTGGCGTCACCATTTGGTGTAAAGGAGTTAGGGATATAGAAAGTAAATCCGGCAGTAATTTCAAAACAGTTTACAATAGTATCGAAGCAGGAGTGTATATTTTGAACGATGAGGCTAGGGCAATAGTAACCCGAATCGGAATATAGGTGAGTTGGAAACTGCAGATTGCTTGCTGTCAAATCATTTAGGTCATCAAATGTCCACTGCCAGGCAGAGGCTCCAACAGACAAATCGTGAAATTTAATTTCTGGCGCATCGGTGCTTGCAGGTTGAGGGGAATAATTAAATGCCGCAACAGGTAATGAAAAAACAGTTATAAGGTTTGGGAAGGCGGCTGTAGAGCTGCATCCATGTGATGTTGTTTCGGTTAATGTAATGGTATATGAACCTGGCACTGAATAGCAGTGCTCGAGTGAAGTATTGGTTCCCGAGAAAGAGGTGCCATCGCCAAAATCCCATAACCAATTAATTACGGTATCGCTTGTTGGGATGCTTGTATTCATAAATTGTGAGCAGAAGGGAGCGCATCCGCTAGTATCAATAACTGTAAATTGAACATTAGGTAATGGATATATGGTTGTTGATTTAGTGATTGTATCAAAGCACCCGTTCTTGGTAGTGACTACTAGCGATACATCATAATCCCCTGCGGGATTATAAATATGGCTAGGGTTTTGAGTAAATTCAATTGGTGTGGCGTCGCCAAAATTCCAATTCCACGAGACAATACTGTCTGAAAAAACAACGGAGGTGTTTGTAAATTGTGTGAAAGCGTTCTCGCAAGGGTTTACAACTAAAAAGTCGGCAGAAGGCTGAGTATAAAAAGAAACAGGCTTCGTAATACTAGAAACGCATCCGATGGAAGAAGTAACCGTTAATGTTACCATATAAATACCCGAAGCGGTAAAGGTATAAGTTGGATTTTGTAAATTACTTATTGGACTGGAGTTTCCAAAATCCCAGGCCCAGGAAGTAATGGTGCTTCCTGAAGATCCCGAAGAGCTATCTGTAAATAAAACTGGGATATTTAAACATGCTGTATCCGAAGCAAAATTAACATCTAAATAGTTGGATGCTGCAACAGTTAAATCCAGTGACCTGCTGCATCCGTTGGAGCTATTAACAGTTACGGTATAATTACCCGCCAATAAATTATTTGCTGTTGCCGTAATTTGCGGCGGATTTGTTGCCCATAAATAGGAGA